>NZ_JBFUEB010000071.1:0-35361 GCF_056404395.1 Rhizobacter sp. P2_D12
CCCCGGCCCCGACGCCTGCTCCCGCGCCGGCCCCGGCACCCGCGCCATCGCCGGCCCCGGCCCCTGCACCCGCACCGGCCCCGGTGCCGGTCGGCCGCGGCGCCAACGTGCCCTGGGTCGAATACCAGGCCGAGGATGGCACGACCAACGCGCAGATCATCGGCCCGAGCCGCCAGAAGTGGGACGCCAACCACATCGAGGCCGAGGCCATCGGCCGCAAGGCGGTGCGCCTGAACAAGACCGGCGACTACGTGTCGTTCAAGACCACGAAGGCCGGCAACGGCGTGGTGGTGCGCTACTCGATCCCCGACTCGGCGACCGGCGGCGGCATCGACGCGACGCTGGGCCTGTACGTGAACGGCGTGCGCGTGAAGACGCTGCCGCTGACCTCGCGCTACAGCTGGTCGTACCAGGGCGGCCTGATCGGCGACCCGATCGTCGACAAGCCGGCCGGCCAGCCGCACACCTTCTTCGACGAGGTGCGCACGCTGGTCGACAACATCCCGCAGGGCGCGACGGTGATGCTGCGGCGCGACGCGCAGGACACGGCCGCGTTCTACGTGATCGACCTGGTCGACATCGAACCGGTGCCCGCAGCGCTCGCGATGCCGGCCGACTTCACGTCGGTGACGCAGTTCGGCATCCAGCCGAACGACGGCAAGGACCATGCGGACGACGTGCTGCGTGCGATGCGCTCGACCAGCAAGCTGTGGTTCCCGCCGGGCGACTACCTGCTGCAGAAGATCACCGGCGGCAACGTCGGGCTGGACAACCCGGGCATCGAGGTGCGCGGCGCCGGCATGTGGTACACGAACCTGAAGGGCCCGAAGTCGCTGTTCTTCTGCTACGGCGCAAGCGCCAAGTGCGTGTTCGGCGATTTCTCGATCCTCGGCGAATCCAAGGCACGGGCCGAGGAATCCGAAGGCGTGCAGAAGGCCTTTGCCGGCCCGATGGGCGCCAACAGCCTGATCGAGAACGTCTGGATCGAGCACGTGGTGGGTGCGATCTGGGTCGGCAACGATCCCCCGTACCAGACCCAGCCGACGCAGAACCTGACGATCCGCAACTGCCGCATCCGCAACACCTACGCGGACGGGATCAACTTCGACAACGGCACGTCGAACTCGGTGGTCGAGAACTGCCACCTGCGCAACACCGGCGACGACGCGCTGGTGGTGTGGTCGATCAAGTGGACCGACTGGGTGAAGGAGAAGACCTACCAGTTGGGCGACAACTTCATCAGCCCGGAAGGCAAGAACGCGCCCGACCAGGGCCAGGGCGTCAACAACGTGTTCCGCAACAACACGGTGCAGATGCCGTGGCGTGCCAACTGCTTCGCGGCATACGGCGGTGCGAACAACGTGTTCAAGGACAGCGTCTGCGAGGACGTGCTGACCTACCCGGGCATCCTGATCGACAACGAGTTCAGCCCCTACCCGTTCGGCCCGGCGACCACGACCTTCAGCAACATCTCGCTGATCCGCGCGGGCGGACCGATGTTCATGGAGAACACGGGCAACCCGTGGCAGCACGGCGCGCTGAAGTTCTACCTGCGCGAAGGCGACGTCAACGACATCCTGGTGGAGAACGTCGACATCATCGACCCGACCTACTCGGGCATCGAGTTCCGCGGCTTCGGCACGGCCTTCGTTCCGCCGGGCGAGAAGTTCCACCCGGACCTGCTGCGTGACGCCGACAACGCGAAGTTCCGCAACGTGCGGCTGAAGAACGTGAAGGTGACCAACCCCGGCAAGTACGGGATCGAGATCATCGACAACGGCGGACGCGGCGCGGTGAACTTCGACGGCGTCGTGATCACCAACCCGGCGCTCGGCGGCCTGAAGCAGGACACGGCCCCGAACAGCTTCTTCATCCGCGGGACGGGCAACTCCGGCTGGTAAGACACGGCCTGCCTCTCCAGGGGCCCGGCACCGCATTGCGGTGCCGGGCCTTTTTCGTAGCCCGGGTGCCAATCCGGGTTCCGCGGGCATCCCGGATTGGCATCCGGGCTACAAATCCTTGTGTCCACGCCGGTTGTCGCGCGCCGCTAGACTGCCGCCGCATCCACCATGACACGGGGCGACGAATGCTGAAGATCTGGGGCAATGCCGATTCGATCAACGTGCAGAAGGTGCTGTGGTGTTGCGAGGAACTGGGGCTGCCCTATGAGCGCATCGACGCCGGCCGCCACTACGGCGTCGTCAACACGGCCGAGTTCCGCAAGCTCAACCCGAACGGCCTGGTGCCGACGATCGAGGACGACGGCTTCATCGTCTGGGAGTCCGGCTCGGTGCTGCGCTACCTGGCCGCCAAGCACGGCAGCGGCTCGCTGTGGCCGGAGGACCCGGCCGAGCGCGCCAAGGCCGACCGCTGGGTCGACTGGTCGAACTCGACGCTGTGGCCGGCGATGGTGCCGCTGTTCCGCGCCTTCCTGCGCACGCCCGAGCACGAGCGCGACGACAACGTGATCGAGGTCGCGCAGCGCGAGACGCTGGACGAATTGAAGATCCTCGACGCCCACCTGTCCGACAAGGCCTTCGTCGGCGGCGACGCCTTCACGATGGGCGACATCGCGGTCGGCTGCGCCGTGTGGCGCTGGATGGCGCTGCCGATCGAGCGCGACGCGCTGCCGCACGTGGAGCGCTGGTTCGACCTGCTGTCCCGGCGCGAGACCTACCGCAAGGTGGTGATGCTGCCGCTGGTCTGAGGCGCGGCCCCGCGCGCACGCCGCCATGCGGCCGGCGGCGCGCCGAACTCGCGGCGGAAGGCGCGGCTGAAGGACGTGTCGGTGTGGTAGCCGACGTCTTCGGCGATGCGCGCCAGCGGCGCATCGCTGCGCGCCAGCAGGTTGGCCGCCATCAGCATGCGCCACTGCGTCAGGTACTGGATCGGCGAGCTGCCGACCATCTGCTGGAAGCGCTCGGCCAGCACCGAGCGCGAGGTGCTCGCCGCACGGGCCAGCTCTTCCAGCGTCCAGCTGTGGGCCAGCCGCGCATGCAGCGCGTTCAGCGCGGCACCGACGACGCGATCGCCCAGTGCCGCCAGCCAGCCGGTGCGGGTCGCGCCCGGCCCGTTCATGTGCAGCCGCAGCACCTCGATGAACAGCACCTCGGCCAGCTTGGCCAGCACGCCTTCGCCGCCCGGACGCGGCGAGCGCGCCTCGGCCAGCGCGTAGCGCAGCGAGGCCTCCAGCCAGGCGCCGGCGTTCGAGCCGCGCACGTTGACGCGCAGCACCGGGGGCAGGCCGTCGAGCAGCAGGCGCGCCACCCGCGCCTCGCAGGCCAGGTAGCCGCAGACGACGCGCGTCACCGCCCCGCCGCCGCCGTGCGACAGCAGCCGCGGCCGGCGCGCCAGCACCTCGGCCAGCGGCGCGCCTTTCGCCGGCACCAGGCCGGGCTGCGAGCCCATCCGGTGCGCATCGCCCTGCGGGAACACGACCACGTCGCCCGCCGACAGCGGCAGCGGCGGCGCACCGGCGCGCTCGACCACGCACTCGCCTTCGGTGATCAGGTGGAAGATCACGACGCGTTCGGCGTTCGGCTCCAGCAACGGCGCCGCTGCATCGGCGGACGGCGACTGGTAGCACCACGGCGCGGTGAAACGCGCATGGATGAACACCGCGCCCACCAGGTGCACGACGCGCAAGGCCTGCGACAGCGCGTCCATCGGGCCCCTCAGACGATCTCGACCTGCAGCGCGAGCGGAATCGCGACCGGCAATGCGCTCGGGATCGGCGAGCGTGCGAGCCCGGCCTCGACCAGCGCACGCAGCCGCGGGGCCTCGATGCCGGCGGCCGCGATGCGCACCTGCAGCGTCATGTCGCCCGGGCCGGCGAACACCGGCCGGCCGGAGGCATCGGCCAGCCCCAGCAGGCCGCGCGTGTCGGATCGGCTGGTGACACGCGCTTCGAGCTGTGTCAGATCGATGCCCTCGGCGGCCGCGACCAGCGCGATCGACGTGGCCGCGCACGACGCGATGCCGGCGCGGAACAGCCAGCCCGGCGTCACGCGGTCGCCGCTGCCGTCCAGCTCGGCGGGCATGTCGGTCGGCAGCTCGGTGCCGTTGGCGTGGTGGGCGATCACGCGCGTGCCGCCGGCCCAGCGGGCGGTGGCCGGTGCGTCGTCGTGCAGGCCGGCTTCGGGCCGGCGGCTCAGCACCGCGGCCACGCGTTCCAGCGCATCGGCAATGGGGGACGTCGTCATGGCGGCAGGCTCCTCGGCAACTCGGTCGCGCCGATTGTGGGCGCCGCGCGCACGGCGGCCAATGACGCAAGCTAGGGGGTCCGGACGCTCGGGCAAGCAACGCGGACGTTCTGGCAGGACATGCGCCGGCCTCCCGGCGTCCACTGCGGCACCCATTTCAAAGGAGTGCCCCATGAACACCCCCACCGACCTCGCCGCCCTCAAGACCCGCCAGCAAGCCGCCTGGTCGAGCGGCGACTATGCCGTGATCGGCACCACGCTGCAGATCGTCGGCGAATCGCTGGCCGAGGCCTGCGACCTGCGCTGCGACGAACGCGTGCTCGACGTCGCGGCCGGCAACGGCAATGCGACGCTGGCCGCGGCGCGACGCGGCGCCCGCGTCACGTCGACCGACTACGTGGCCGCGCTGCTCGACCGCGGCGCCGAACGCGCGGCGGCCGAACGGCTGCAGGTGAGCTTCCAGGTGGCCGATGCCGAGGCCCTGCCCTTCGACGACGCGAGCTTCGACGCGGTGCTGTCCACCTTCGGCGTGATGTTCGCGCCGGACCAGGCGCAGGCCGCCAGCGAGATGGCCCGCGTGTGCCGGCCCGGCGGTCGCATCGGCCTGGCCAACTGGACGCCGGCCGGCTTCATCGGCCAGCTGTTCAAGACGCTGGGCCGCCACCTGCCGCCGCCGGCCGGCGTGCAGCCGCCCTCGCGCTGGGGCGTGGAGGCCGAGCTGCGCACGCTGTTCGGCGACGGCGCGCAGGCGATCGAGGTGACGCCGCGCACGTTCAACTTCCGCTACCGCTCGGCGGCGCATTTCGTCGAGGTGTTCCGCACCTGGTACGGGCCGGTGCACAAGGCCTTCGGGGCGCTCGCGCCGCAAGCCGCCGCGGCGCTGGAGCACGACCTGCTCGAGCTGCTGGAGCGCTCGAACGTGGCGGGGTCGGCCTCGCTGGTGGTGCCGAGCGAGTACCTGGAGGTGGTGGTGCGCCGTCGCTGACCGGCCGGGCATGCCGCTTGCCGCGGCGCCTTCATGGCTCGCGATGGAGATCCGGTGGCTGCCAGGCTGGCGCTGCGTCCGCCACGCCGGCCTGCGCTCGACCTGGGCGGCGCCGGCAACCTGCCGCGCAGCCCGACGGTGCTGCTGCTGGTCGATTACGTGAATCCGCTGGATTTTCCCGAGGCCGCCGAGCTGGCGGATGCGGCGGTGGCCGCGGCGCGAGCGACGATGCGGCTGAAGCAGCGGCTGGCCCGCGACGGCGTGATGGCGATCTACGCCAACGACAACTACGGCCAGTGGCGCTCGGACTTCCGCGACACGCTGTCGCATTGCCTCGCCCAGCAGGGCGCGAGCGCCGAGATGGCGCGGCTGCTGGCGCCGCAACCGCAGGACCTGGTGATGCTGAAGCCGCGCCAGTCGGCCTTCTTCGCGACGCCGCTGGAGCTGCTGCTGGCGCAGATGCATGCGAAGACCCTGGTGCTGGCCGGGTTGGCCACCGACATCTGCGTGCAACTGACCGCGATGGACGCCAACCTGCGTGGCTATGCGCTGTGGGTGCCGTCCGATTGCACTGCCGCCGAGTCGCCGGCGCTGAAGAAGCAGGCGCTCGACTATATGCGGCGCGTGCTGAAGGCCGACGTGCGCCGCTCCACCACGCGGCGCACACTCGCCTGACGAGGGAATCGGCCTACAGCACGACGGCGCGTGGGCCGGTGTGCGGGCTGCGCGGGCTGGTGCAAGGTGGCAGCCTCGCCCCACGGGGCGCAACCAGGAGCAGCACATGTCCGACGACAAGAAGCAAACCGGCGGCCCCGACCGCCAGCGCATCAACGTGAACGAAGACTACGAACTGCGCGACTGGTCGCGCAAGCTCGGCGTGACGCCCGAGCAGCTGAAGGCGGCCGTGAAGGCGGTCGGCCCGAGCGCCGCGGCTGTCGAGAAGAAACTGCGCGAAAAGTGATGCGGCCGCGGCCGGGACGGGCCGCGCCGATCTCGAGCGCGGCGCGCGGGTGGATTCCGCGGGCGCCGTGATGCCGTTCGCAGGGTGATGTCATGAACGCAGGCCCGCGCCACGCGATACTGTGCAGCCCGCGGGACGCGGCTTTCGTCCCCGCGGTGGCCGCACGACTCACGCATTTCCCATGGATTCCTGGCACGGCGCCCCCGATTCAGCGTTCGACGAAGACCTCGCGCAAGGCTACGTCGGCCGCTACCTGCTCGCGGGCATCACGCGCTTGGCGAGCGACGGCACGGTGATCGACCAGCGGCAACTGCACGGCGTGATCGTCAACGCCACGGCGTCCGGCATCGACGTCGAGCTGCACGGCGCCCACGAAGGCCACACCTGGCGCATCCCGCCCTGCCTCGACGACCTGCATCCGGCCAAGCCCGGGCGTTACGAGTTGAAGGCGAGCGGCGAGGTGGTGGACGATCCGGACTTCCTCTTCACGGTGACGGTGAGGCAGGGGGCGCGGCAGTAAAGCAGAGGCAAGCAGCACCACGACGACGGCGCCGACAGGGTGTCCGCCTGGCGAGCTACCCGCCCATCGCCGTCTCGAACAACACGTCATCGAGCAACTCCATCGGCACCGCCTCCTCCCGGGGCTGGGCCCGGCCGAGCATGGCGACCATGCCTTCGATGTAGGCATTCAGGACCGGCCGGGCCGGCAACCACTCCTGCTCGCCGCTGCGGCGCTTGAGCACCACCAGCTCATCGATCTCGCGCCGCACGGCCGCGTCGTGCACCAACTCGCCCACCAAGGTCTCGAAGGCCATCGGCGGTGCATCGGGGCGTTCCAGCACCCACTGCGCTGCCAGCAGCGGGCGCAGCACGTAGAGATACTTCTTCGCCCTCACCTGCTCGCCTTGCAGGTATTCGCGGAAATTGCCGCGCCCCATCGCGTGGTAGTGGTGGAACGAGCGCAGAGGCCGGTGCACCGCGGCGGCGGCCTCGCGCAGGCGGTGAACGAAGCGGTCGTCCTGCCGATACACCACCGGCGAGCTCAGCCACTCCACCAGCGTCGCGTTGCCCTTGGCCAGCAGGCCCAGCGCCTTGCGCAGGTCCCAACCGTTGACGTCGAACACCGGGCCCGGCACTTCCTCGATCACGTCGCGCAGCGGCGCGATCCGCAAGTACTCGCGGACCGGCCGCACGAAGATGAACCGCACGTCGTAGTCGGAATCCGGCGACGCGAAACCCCAGCCGCGGCTGCCGGACTCACAGGCGTAGAGCACGCGCACGCCATGCTCCGCCTCCACCGCGGCGAGCTTGGCCATGATCTCGGCACGGATCGCCGGGGCGATCGGATGGGCGTCTTGCAGCGTCGGTTCGGATGTCACGGCGGCTCCTCGGGGGCGCCATTCTCGCCGCCAGCGACGCTAGAACTGCCGCGCCAGGTCCTCGGCTTCCCGCTTCGCCGCCGCCAGCGCCTGCGCCACGCGCTCCGGCGCCACCAGCGTCGGCGCCACGTTGATCTCATGCACGTCATCGATGCCGATGAAAGCCAGCCAGGCGCGCATCTGCCCCTTCTGGTGGTCCACCGCCGATTCGTGCGGCGGCAGCGCATGGTCGCCGGCGCTGGAATACACCAGCAACGCCCGCTTGCCGCGCAGCAGCCCGCGATAACCCGCCTGTGCCGACCAGCTCCAGTTCTCGCCCGGCAGCGTGACGACGTCGATGAAGTGCTTCAGCCGGTACGGCAAGCCGAAGTTCCACATCGGCACGCTGAACACCAGCCGGTCCGCCGCGTTGAGCTCGCGCGCCAGTGCCACCGCCTGCTGCCACAGCGCCTGCTGCCGCGGCGTCGCCTGCGTGCCGCGCAGCACCGCGAACTTGGCCTGGATCATCTCGGCATCGAAGGCCGGCAGCTCGCGCGACCAGATGTCGAAGGTGTCGACCTGCGCGCCCGGGTGATGGCCGCAGTGCGCCTGCAGGAAATGCAGCGCCACCTCGCGCGTGCGCGAACGCTCGCCCGAGGGCGACCCGACCACGTGCAGCAGCCGGCTCATGCTTCCAGCACCCGCAGGCCGACCACGCCCACCACCACCAGCCCGATGCAGGCCAGGCGCGGCGCCGACAGGCTCTCGCCGAACCACACCCGCCCCGCCAGCACGACGCCGACGGCGCCGATCGCCGTCCACACCGCATACGCCACGCCCAGCGGCAACCGGCGCAGCGCCAGCGTCAGCAGGAAGACGCTGCCCAGCGCCGCCACCACGCCGATCGCCGACGGCAGCGGCCGCGTCCACGCATCGGCCTGCTTCAGCGCCATCGCCATCACCACCTCCACCAGGCCGGCGGCCACCAGAAGGATCCAACTCATTCCATGCTCCAGGGTTGTGAACAGGCCCGGATAATCGGCATCGGGTTCCCGTTCGGGAAGTACGCACCTTCTGGTAACCATGACAATTCGAAACCCTGCCGACACCGACGGCGCCGATGTGTTCAACGCCGGCTGCCCGTCGCGCCGCGCACTGGAGCTGGTGGCCGACAAGTGGTCGCTGCTGGTCATCCCGGCGCTGCGCGGCGGCCCGCTGCGCAACAACGAGCTGCTGCGCCGGGTCGGCGGCATCTCGCAGAAGATGCTGACGCAGACGCTGCGCGAACTCGAACGCAACCGGCTGGTGCTGCGCACCGACCGCGCCACGGTGCCGCCGCACGTGGAGTACGAGCTGACCGAGCTGGGGCGCTCGCTCAGCCGCGTGCTGCTGGCGGTCGACCGCTGGGTGGAAGACCATCACCAAGAGCTCGGCGCCCGGTAAAGAGTCTTCACTCGCATCCGCAGCAGCGATGCGACAATCGCCGCTCTCCCCGCGATTGCCCTTGCCCCGCCCGCCGTGCCCGACAACATCACCCTGCTGCGCCGACAGAACGTGCTGACGCTGTTCCAGCGCTTCGCCGAAGAACAGATGCGCCATGGCAGCGCCCCCAAGGGGATGGAGCAGTTGTTCGCCCAATCGCTGCAGATCAGCCCCAGCATGTGGAGCCAGATCAAGAGCAGCCGGCCGATCGGCGACAAGCTTGCGCGGCAGGTCGAAGCGGCCTGCGGGCAGCCGGCCGGCTGGCTCGACGCGGCGCACGAGCCGCAGGGGCTGACGCCGTCGGAGCTGCAGTTCCTGTCGCTCGCGTTGAAGGCCTGGCGCGCCACCAATGCCGACGGCCGCAAGCGGCTGCGCCAGCAGATGAAGGATGTGACAGCGTCTCAGTGACGCTTGAACGAAGGCAGCGGCAGCACGGCCACCAGGATGCCCAGCACCAGACCGCCGGCCACGTCGACCACCACGTGCTGGCGGATCGCGATGGTCGAGTAGGTGATGCCCACGCACCAGGCAAGGTTCAGCAGGCGCAGCAGCCACGGCACCCCCATCGCGCGCAGCTGGCCCGCGATCACGTGGCAGCTCAGCACCGCGAACGACACGTGCAGCGACGGGAAGGCATTGCGCGACGCATCGCCGGCGCGCAGGAACTGCAGGCTCTCGTACTGCGACCAGTCGACGCCGAAATCGGGCACCGCGCTCGGGTAGAACAGGTAGAAGGCGAAGCCGATCGCGCTCATCAGCGCGGCGCGCAGCGTGTAGCGCAGCAGCTCGGCCCCATCCTTCGTGAAGGCCGGCGCCATCGACACGTAGACCCACAGCGACGCATACACCGGCAGCAGGCTCTCGCGCAGCGTGAACCAGCGGTCCAGCGCCAGCACCGGCATCACGGTGACGGGCGCCTGCGGCGAACGCGCCGCCCAGAAATACAGCACGAAGAACAGCGAGATGCCGCCGCTGATGCCCAGCACCTTGACGGGCCACAGCGAGAACAGGCGCCGCACGGCGAGGCGGGGCCACGACGCAGCAGCGTCGGCGGCGGGAAACACGGAAGAGTTCAAGGCGTTGGCGGTGGAACGAAGCAGCTTCGCATCATCGCCGGGATTCGCGCCGGCGTCGGGCCGGCAGTTGTTTCGGTGCGTCAGGCCGCCTCGACATAGGCCAGCAGCCCCGCCACCAATGCGTCGAAGGCGACCCGGCACCGCGGGCTGCCGCGCAGGTCTTCGTGCATCGTGACCCAGGTTTCGAGCGATAGCGAGACCATGCGCGGCATCAGCCGCACCAGGCCGTCGCGCTGCGCCAGCGGCACCTGGCACATGCCGATGCCGGCCCCGGCGCGGATCAGCGCCAGCTGGGCCAGGTTGCTGTCGCTGCGCAGGTGGAACATGTCGCGCCGCAGGCCGTTCAGCGACTTTTCCGCCTGGCGCAGCCAGGCCGTCGGCTGGTCGTAGCCGATGGTCGCGTGCGCGGCCAGTTCGTCGGGACGGCGTGGCGTGCCGTGGCGCTCGAGGTAGTCGCGCCGCGCGTACAGGCCCAGCTCGATGCGGCCAATGCGCCGCGCGACCAGCTGCTCCTGCTTCGGCTGCACCATGCGCACCGCGATGTCGGCCTCGCGGCGCAGCAGGTCCTGCAGCTTGTCGGTGAGCACCAGCTCAAGCTTCAGCTGCGGATGCGCTTCGCGCAGCTGCGCCAGCACCGGCGGCAGCACCTCGACGCCGATGACATCGCTGCAGCTGATGCGCACCGTGCCCTTGACCTGGCCATCGCCGCCCTGGCTGCCGGCCGCGCGCTCCAGCGCCGCGGCCGTGCTTTCCATCGCCTCGGCGTAGGCGCGCAGCGACAGCGCGGCCTCGGTGGGCAGCAGCCCGACCTGCGAGCGCGTGAACAGCACGACGCCCAGCGCCTGCTCCAGCGCGGCCATGTGCCGCCCGACGGTGGGCTGCGTGATGCCGAGCAGGCGCGCCGCGCCCGACAGCGAGCCTTCCTTCAGCACCCCGAGGAACGAGCGGTAGAGCTCCCAGCCGATGTTCGATGTCATACAGAAATGTATAGCTGCAGCACCATGCTCGGCAATTCCATTCGAACCGACCGCAACCCAGAATCCCTTCCATCGACCACCACTTCAGGAGAACGACATGGCAGGCAAGGACACGACGGCACTGGTTCTGGGCGCCACCGGCGGCATCGGCGGCGAGGTCGCCCGGCAGCTGCGCGACGCCGGCTGGACGGTGCGGGCGCTGCAGCGCGGCGCCACTGCGGCGCAGCAGCAGCGCGACGGCGTCACCTGGATTCGCGGCGACGCGATGCGGCGCGACGACGTGCTGCGCGCCGCCGAGGGCTGCTCGGTGATCGTGCATGCGGTCAACCCGCCCGGCTACCGCCGCTGGAGTGAGCTGGTGCTGCCGATGCTCGACAACAGCATCGCCGCGGCCATCGCGCAGCGCGCCACCCTCGTGCTGCCGGGCACGGTCTACAACTTCGGCCCGGACGCGTTCCCGCTGCTGCGCGAGGATTCGCCCCAGCACCCGCAGACGCGCAAGGGCGCGATCCGCGTGCAGATGGAACAGCACCTCGAAGCGGCGAGCCGCCAGGGCGCGCGCGTGCTGGTCGTGCGGGCCGGCGACTTCTTCGGCCCCAAGCCGGGCAACAGCTGGTTTGCGCAGGGCATGCTGAAGGCCGGCCAGCCGGTGAAGGCCATCGGCAACCCGTCGGACGCCGGCATCGGCCACCAATGGGCCTACCTGCCGGACGTGGCGCGCACGATGGTCGAGTTGCTGGGCCGCCGCGAAGCGCTGGGCGCCTTCGAACGCTTCCACTTCGGCGGCCACTGGGACGCCGACGGCCTGCAGATGGCGCAGGCCATCCAGCGCGTCGTCGCGCGCCGCACCGGCACTGCGCCGCGCATCGGCGCGACGCCCTGGTGGCTGCTGCGGCTCGCGGCGCCGTTCGTCACCACGCTGCGCGAGATGATGGAGATGCGCTACCTGTGGCAGCGGCCGGTGCGGATGGCCAACGACCGGCTGCTGCAGGTGCTGGGGCGCGAGCCGCACACGCCGCTGGACCAGGCGGTCGAGGCATCGCTGGTGGGGATGGGCTGCCTGGCCGCGCCGCCCCGCGCGGCCGGCCCGGCGGTTCCCGCGTGAGCATCACGGCGCCAGCCGCTTGGCCAGGAACGCCACCACCGCCGGGTCGCGGAAGTAGTTGGTGTGGAAGGTCGTCGCGGTCTTGCCCAGCGACAGCACCTGCGGCTTGCCCTGCGCCGGCTGGCCGAAGAAGCCCATCGAGTCGGTGTCGACCACCAGGTCGTTCGCGCCCGGGAACACCAGGTCGGCACCGGCGCTCGCCACCTGCAGGCCGAAGTTGCGAAAGCGCGTCCAGAAGCGCCACGCCGGCTGGTCGACATTCGGTTCGAAATCGGCCGACACCACCGCGAAGCGCGGCTGCACCAGCCAGCGGTCGCCGAACAGCGCGCGCGTCTCGGCGCTGTTGTTCACGCGCTGCTGGCTCGCCAGCCCCGGCACCAGCGCCACCGCCGCATCGGCGATCGGCAGCGAGGCGCCCAGCTGCAGCGTCTTGCCCAGCACCTTGGCCAGCCCGGCCGCGCCGGCCGCGAGCGGGAACACGGTGCTGGCGACGTTGCCCGCCAGCGACAACGCGTTCGCCACGTTCGCCAGCAGGTCGAGCGCCACGCGCAGCCGGTAGGGCGACGCGAGGCTGGTGCCCGCCAGCGGCGAGCCGACGAACACCGCCTGCTGCACGCGCACCGGGGCCAGCCGCAGCAGCCACGACGTGACCAACCCGCCGCGGCTGTGGCACACGACGTCGATCGGCCCGGCGATGCCGCGCAGCGCCTGGTGCAGGTCGAGCGCGTTCAGCCACGGCGCCACCGACAGCGTCGGGTGGTCGAACGCGAACACGCGATCGCCGTACACCTGCGTCCACTGCGCCAGCAGCGCCTGCCCGGCCGGCGTCGCGCCGAGCTGGTCGAACCACATGTCGCTGTTGCTGAAGGTGCCGTGCACCAGCAGCAACGTGCGCTGGTCCGCGACCTGCGGGGCCGGGGCCGGCACCAGCACGCCGCCCACCCATTGCCGCAGGCCCTGGTGCGGCGTCAGCCGTGCGTCCAGCGCCGTCAATCCCTGCGTGATCTGGTTCGGGCCGATGTCCTCGTACTCGAAGCGCTTCAGCACGTCGCCGAAGTTGAACCAGCCGGCACGCCGCGAGCGCCCGCGCACCGCCTGCGACGGCGGCGGCTCGTAGTTCCAGCGCAGCACGCCGTCGTCGTCGCGCAGGCTCACCGCCGCGCGCGGGTCGGACATCGCGGCGGTGAAGCCGCGCCGGCGCCGCATCGAGATCGGCAGCGGCTCGGCCTCGCCCGGCAAGGGCTCGCGCAGGCCCAGCGTCGCGTCGGCGGCATCCCACGGCGAGGCGCTGAAGGGCAAGGGCTCGGCACGGTTCGGCGAGGTGTTGTTGTTCATCCGCGTTCTCCTGCGGCCAGCGGGACGATCGGCAGCGGCGTGACCTGGTGCTCGCGCGCGATCGCGATGTCGAGGATGGAATCGAAATCGCGCGGCTGCTTCAGCGCCTCGACGCCGGCCTCGCGCGCTTCGCGGAAGCCGCAGTGCTCGGTCAGGCGCACCGTCTCCAGCGGCGCCAGCTTGCCGTCGCGGATGCACTGCCACACCTCGCGGTAGCCGGAGCGCCCGGCACGCCACGGCCGCGTCTGCGCCCCCGGCGAGCCGGTGCGGTGCTCATCGCTCGGCACCATCGCGTCGGTCAGGTTGATCACCTCGCGGTAGGCCGACTGGAAATCGCGGTGCCGCCAGTAGCCGGGCAGCGCATGGCCGTCGAGCAGGAACACGACCGGGTAGATGTCGACCAGCTCGAGGCAGGCCGCGAACAGCAGCGCCAGGTCGATGCAGGTGCCCATGCGCGCGCCGAACACCGCGCTCGGCGTGCGCAGGCGCTGCGAATCGAGCGCGCGGTTGTAGGTGGGCGGCGGATTGATGTAGCCGAGGTCCCACTCGTGCAGCAGCGCCGACCAGATGGCCTCGACCTGCAGGTCGACGCTCTCCAGGCTGGCCGCATCGCCCGCGTTCGACGACTGGTAGCCCTCGAAGCCGGCGCTCGGGTCGTCGCGGATCACGCGCACGTAGCGCTGCGCCAGCGTCACCGCACGCTCCACCGCCGGGTCGCGCGGCAGCACGAAGGACGGCAGCCAGACGCCGCTGCTGGCGTTGTCCAGCCACTGGTCGACCGGCATCAGCCGCATCGCGTAGGTGTCCTTGTGGATGACCCGGTCGCCCACCTGCACCTGCACGAACAGGCTGCTCACCACCGCCTCGGACACCGAGCGCATCAGCGTCGCCGTCAGCGGCATCTTGATGCGCGGGCCGAGGCTGGTGCGCTCCTGCGTCAGCTCGATCTCGGCCTCGTAGCGGGCGCGCTCGACGCCGCAGTTCAGCTCGACCAGCACGTGCGCGCGCGTCGGCGGCTGCGTCACGCCGCCGCGCAGCTCGAAGCGCTGGAACAGTGCGCTCTGGTTGCGCTTCTCGGCATAGTCGCCCTGGTTGTGCAGCTCGGCGTAGTTGAATTCCTTGCGCGGCTCGACGATGGCCTGCAGCGCCTGCTGCGGCGCGGCCGCGGCGGGCCGGGCCAGCGCCGCCGCGGCCGCCTGGCGGTCCACCAGCGGCTCGCGCGCCCACAGCGCGATGCCGGTGCCGGGCACCAGGTCGACCTGCTGGCGCGTCGCGGCCCAGGCCTGCTCGAAGGCGGCCGGCAGCTGCCAGGCCTGCGACGCGAGGCGGCGGTACAGCGTCTCGAAGAAGTACTCGGCCAGCGCGTCGTCGAACGCGTCCTGGAAGCCCATGCTGGCCAGCACGCCGGCCGGCAACAGCTGCGGCGCGATGCGCGCGGCCGAGTTCCACAGGTTCAGCCCGACGAAGAACGGCTGGTGCTGGCCGCCGGCGGTGAGTGCGCGCGCCAGCTCGGGCGGCGCCACCATCACCGGCAGGCCGTCGCTGCGGCGCATCAGGTAGCCGTCGATCACGCCCTTGTCGTCGCGCAACCAGTCGGCCGCGCTGCGCCGCTCGTCGCGCAGCGTCACCGCGATGTCGGTGCCGGCGCATTCGGCCAGCTTCAGGATGCCTTCGTGGTTGTCGAAGCCGCACAGGTGCACGAGCTCGGGGCGGAAGTCGGCGCACAGCGCCTGCAGCTCGGCCAGCGTCGGGTTGACCGCCAGCCGCCAGCGCGCATCGCCGGCCTCGAATCCGAACGCGCGGCGCACGCGCTGGGCCTCGTCGGCCGCGTCGTACGACTGCGCCAGTGCGCCGGGAAAGCTCTGCACGAACAGCACGCGCCCGGCCATGCGGCGCGCCGGCAGCGGCGGCGCCGCCGCGACGTCGAGATGGCGCATCACGGTCAGGCCGGTCACCGAGCCGCTGCGGTAGCGCCGCGTCGCGCGCGACAGCACGAACTCCCACGGGAAGATGCGGCCTTCCCAGCCCCGGCTCTCGGACTCGTAGGGCATCGTCACGACGACGCGGCCGGCCTGCGCGATCTGGCGCAGCGCGGCATCGTCGAGGCCGAAGGCGTTCAGCGTCGCGGTGGCATCGGCCTGGTGGCGCTCGGCCACCTCGGGGCTGTCGCGCCAGCGCTCGCGGCTGCGCAGCACGTAGCTCCAGCGCATGGCCTCGTTGGCCAGCGAACGCGCCGGCGCGGGTTGCGGTGCGGCGAGCCGGTAGCTCGTGGCCGCGGTGACGATCTCGATGCGGGACAGGAAGCCGTCGGCTTCGGTTCGCGTGGCCATGACATTCTCCGAGGCACTGACGGGCCTGGCACCGGCGGCGAAGGGCCGGCGCGAGCGGAGAGTCTATGCGGGCCGCGGTGCGTCAGCGGCGCGTGCCGAGAAACAGCACCGCATCGCTGCGTTCGCCGTTGACAGCGGCCAGGCGCAGCTTGCCTTCGGCGTCGACGTAGGCCACGCCGCTGAAGCCCTGGTCGGCCAGCGGGCAGGTCTCGATGCTGAAGGCGACGGTGACGTCCCAGGCGTTCGCGCCAACGTGCGGCTGGGCGCGGCCACCCAGCACGCAGCCGTTGCCGTCGCCGGACAGCACGCCATCGCTCGCGATGTCGAGCGCGACGTAGAGCGTCTCGCCCGAGGCCGAGGCCAACCGCCCGTCGAAGTGCCCGGCGAGGCTGTCCAGCGAGGCCGGGTTGCCGGATGCGCTGTCGTAGCCGGCGTTGAAGGTGACGGTCTCGGCGCCGGCCAGGCTGCCCGAGAACGACTGCCCCGCGCTCACCGAGCCGCTCACGCTGGTGACGCGGATGCCGTTGCCTTCGAGGTTGAAATCGCGGCCGTCGGTCGACGCGAACGCGCCGTCGACGCCGTTGCCGCTGCCCTGGATCACGCCGGCCACGGTGGTGGGGCTGTCGGCCCCGGAGTAGAAGAGGTGGTAGCTGCCGTCGTCGAACACCAGCGCGGCGAGTGCGCGGCGGCTGGACGTGGTGCCGGTCCACAGGCCCTGGGCCGCGGTGGCGGTGGGGGTGGCGGGCACGGTCGGGGTGGTCGTCGTGCCGCCCCCTCCTCCTCCACCACCGCCGCAGGCGGACAGCAGGCACGACAGCAGCGCGCAGGACGCGATCACCGAACGACGTTTCATCGACACCCTCTTCGAGGCAACCCGGAAGCCGTGCATTGTTCGGATGCGCGGCGGCTTCGCCCACGGGAGACATGTACCTTCCGCAGCCGCGCCCGCGTTGCCGCCGGCCGGCGTGTGGATTCGGTCTCACCCGCGGTGATATATGATCCATATACGTTTCATACATTCACCACCCCGATGGGCATCGTCAAGATCTCCGACCTCATGCACGACAACCTGCGCTCGGCCAGCGATGCGCTGAGCCGTTCGATCAATTCACAGGCCGAGCACTGGATGCGCGTCGGCATGCTGTGCGAGCTGCACCCCGAGCTGCGCTACGGCGACATCTGCCAGCTGCTGATGCAGGCCGCGCAATCGCCCGAGTCCGGGCTGACGTTCACCCGGCCTGCGGCGCGCCCCGCGCGAAAGGCCGCCCGATGAACCGCGCCGCACGCAGCGTCAAGATCCACCCGGCCGCCGACCTGGCGATGGCGCGCGCCGCCGGCGCACTGGCGGCCGACGTGCTGCGCATGATCGCGCCGCACGTGAAGGAAGGGGTCAGCACCGAAGCGCTGGACCGCCTGTGCCACGACCACATCGTCGAGGTGCAGCAGGCCGTGCCGGCCAACATCGGCTACCACGGCTACACGAAGACGCTGTGCACCTCGGTCAACCAGGTGGTCTGCCACGGCATCCCGTCGGCGCAGAAGGTGCTGAAGGCGGGCGACATCGTCAACCTCGACGTCGCTGTGATCAAGGACGGCTGGTATGGCGACACCAGCCGCATGTACGTGGTCGGCGAGCCGTCGACGCTGGCGCGGCGCCTGGTCGACACCACCTACGAGGCGATGCGGGCCGGCATCCTGGCGGTGCGCCCCGGCGCGACGCTGGGCGACATCGGCCACGCGATCCAGACCGTCGCGCACCGCGAGGGCTTCAGCGTGGTGCGCGATTACTGCGGGCACGGCATCGGCCGCATCTACCATGACGAACCCACGGTGGCCCACTACGGCCAGCGCGGCCAGGGCCTGCGACTGGAGCCGGGCATGGTGTTCACGATCGAGCCGATGCTGAACGCCGGCAAGGCCGGCACGCGCACGCTGCCCGACGGCTGGACGGTGGTCACGCGCGACCACTCGCTGTCGGCGCAGTGGGAGCACATGGTGGCGGTGACGCCCGACGGCGTCGAGGTGCTGACGCCGTGGCCCGAGGGCACCGGCGCCTATCCCGCCATCGCCTGATCAGGGCTTGGTGCCGACGAACAGCACGCCGTCGCTGCGCGTGCCGTTCGGCGCCGCCGCATACAGCCGCTTGCTCGCCGCATCGAGGTAGGCGAGGCCATTGAAGCTCTGGTTGGCGAAGAAGCAGGGCGCGGGGCCGAAGCTGATCGTCACGTCGTAGGCGTTGCCATCGCTGCGCGGCGTCGCGCTGCCCCCGATGGTGCAGCCGCTGGCGGTGCTGGACAGCGTGCCGTTGGCCGCCACCGTCACCACCGCAGCCAGGGTGCCGGCCGACAGCGCCACCGACCCGGTGTAGGTGCCGGCCAGCGCCGCGAGCGTCGGCTTGGTCTCGTAGGCAACGTTGTAGGTGCTGCTGAACGTGGTCACCGTGCCGCCGGTGTAGAGGATGTTGCCGTTGAACGACTGCTTCGCCGTCGCGGTGGCCGTCACGCCAGCCGACGAGACGCCCAGGCCTTCGAGGTTGAAGTCGCGCGCGTTGGTCGACGTGAAGCTGCTCGAGCCGCCACTGCCGCTGCCCTGCACGGCCCCGGCGATGGTGTTCGGGAAGCCGGCCTCGGAGTAGAAGACGTAGTAGGTGCCGTCGCCGAGCACGATGCCGGTGACCGCGCGGCCGGTGGTGGTGCTGCCGTTCCACAGGCCCGCGGCGGCGCCGGCCGAGCCGCTGTCGCCACCGCCGCTGCCGTCGCCCCCTCCGCCGCAGGCGGCCAGCAGGGCGAGCGACAACACGGCGAACGGGGCAGGCAGGCGACGGGACATGAAGGACCTTTCAGGAAAAGGCCCGCATTATTCCCCGTGTCAGGGCACCAGCGAATGCACCCAGGCCGACACCGGGTTGCCGCGGATCATCAGGCGGTTGCGCGCCAGGCATTCGAACTGCGCGCCCAGCTTGCGGGCGACCGCGAGGCTGGGTTCGTTGCCTTCGGCGACGACGATCTCGATGCGCTGGAAACCCAGTGCGCCGAAACCATAGCCGGCCAGCGCACGGGCGGCGCGGGTCGCGATGCCCTGGCCTTGCGCCGACTGCCGAACCCAGTAGCCGAGGTTGCAGACGCGGTGGACGGTGTTGAACTGGTTGAGCCCGGCACCGCCGACCAGCCGACCGTTGCGCTCGTCGAACAGCCCGAACTCGCAGGCCTGCCCGCCGGCCAAGCTGTCGGCGCAGGCGTCGGCCCAGTCGATCGCTTCGCGCACGCCGTAGCCCGGGTGGCACCAATCCATCCAGCGGCCGAGGGAACCCATCGATTCGCGGACCGCTTCGACCATCGCGCGCGCATCGTCGCGGTGCCAGGGCCGCAGCACCATGCCGTCGAAGCGCAGGGGCTCCATCGGGTCGCGCGTGTCGATGCGGCGCGGCGGGCTGCCGCCGCTGTCGCCCATCTCGAACTGCCACGGCGTGGCCGCAAGCAGCGGTGCCGGTTCGGTGGGCGGCAACCCGTCGTCGACGACCCGGCCGCTGAGGCCGAAATCGCCGAAGAACGAGTCGCCCGCGTCGTCGAGGGCGCGCGCATCGCGGGAATGAACGTCACGGCTGAGCACATCACGAAAGGCCATCGGTTTCATGGTCGGTGGGCGCACGGCGCCGGTAGTCTTCGATCACGGTGTCAGCCCAGGCGCTGCTGGAGATGAAACCACTGGCTTGCATCGTCGACGGCGCACTGCTGTCGGCAGCCGGCCGCAGCTGCGAGCCGCTGATGCGCGACCACAGCCGTTGGAACAGGGGCGCCGCATCCTCGGCACCAGGCTCTCTGGAAGACATCGATTCCATCCCTGGAGGAACGCCGCCACATGGCGCGATGTCGGATGGATGGCAAGTTGCGGACCAAGCCCCGGCCCCGGCCGCGGCCGGGTTTTGTCACCCGCCTCCCGGCGCCCACCCGCGCCGGCATTGGGCTGGCGCGATCCATCGACACTCCGTGGCCTTGCCATTCACAAACTGTCAGGTGCCGATTGCGTCGGCCGGCGGACACTTCTTGTTCCAGGTTGCCGCGCAACGTCAGTTCGCGGCCGGCCCGGCGGCCGGCACGCCGTGTCTGCGCGGGTCAGCGCAGCCCGGTGCGCGACAGCCGCTTCGCGTTCGCGACCGCGGTGCGGTGCACCGGCGCCAGGCCGTGGCCGAGCACGCCGAGCGCCGCCGATTGCAGGTGGGCCTGGACGGCTTGCAGCGAGGGCGGGCCCCACGGCGACAGGCTGGCGCGCCACCAGAACACCGCGAAGGCCTGCTGGGCGCGCCACATCTGCAGGCCCATGGCCAGCCATGACTGCTGGAACGCGGCGGTCTTCTCCGCGCCCATCAGCGTGAACTCGCGGCGATCGCGCTCGGACGGTTGCACCCCGGCCAGCGTCATGCGTGCGATGCGGTGGGCCATCACCGGCGGCACGGCGAACGCAAGCTCGGCGCCGCGTGCAGCGAGGGTGGTGCGTAGGTGTCTCGGCATGGCAGTGCTCCTGGTTGAGTCCACTGTAAGGGCCGGTTTGCACTGCAGCAGCGCATCGCGCCCTATTCCTACAGCGAGTGCCTTCACCGTCCGACGTGCAGCGCGCGGGCGCCGGCAGATCATCCGTTCGCCCATTGCTTCATCGAGGAGACGAGACCATGGCGTATGTGAACGTCGCGAGCACCCACAATGCCGAGAGCCCCGCCGGGCGGCGGGCCGGCCTTGCACCCGCCGCGGTGGCTGGCACCGCAAGCACGGCCAGCGCCGTGTCGTGGAGTGCCGTGGTCGCCGGCGCGGCCGCGGCAGCAGCGTTGTCGCTGATCCTGCTGATCCTCGGCACGGGCCTCGGCCTGTCCGCGGTGTCGCCATGGGCGCAGGAAGGCGTGCGCGCCGCCACCTTCGGGGCCGGCACCATTGCCTGGATCACGTTGACGCAGATCGCCGCCTCGGGCATGGGCGGCTACCTGGCCGGCCGGTTGCGCACGCGCTGGGCCGACACGGCGCGCGACGAGGTCTATTTCCGCGACACGGCGCACGGCTTCCTGGCGTGGGCGGTGGCCTCGCTGGCGACGGCGGCGATGCTGGGCTCGGCGATCGGCGGCATCGTCGGCGCGGGTGCGAAGACCGGCGCGACGATGGCCGCGGGCGCGGCCACGGTGGCCGCAGCGGGCGCCGCGTCGGCGGTGGGCGGCAGCGGGGAGCAGGAATCGATGCAGTACCACGTCGACACGCTGTTCCGCAAGGACGCCGCGGCAGTTGCGACGGCACCGGGTGATGCGCCGCCGGTCGCCGAGGTCGTTCGCATCTTCGCGAGCACCGGCAATGCCGCGGTGCTGCCGCCCGATGACGCGCGCTACCTGGGCCAGCTGGTGGCGCAACGCACCGGCCTGTCGCCGGCGGACGCCGAGCGGCGTGTCGCCGAGACCTATGGCCGCCTGCAGATGAAGCTGGGCGAAGCGCAAGCGCGGGCCCGCGAGGCGGCGGACAACGCACGCAGGAGCGCGGCCTGGGCCTCGCTGTGGCTGTTCGTCTCGCTGCTGGCCGGCGCCTTCGTCGCGAGCCTGTGTGCCACCTGGGGCGGCCGCCAGCGCGACCTCTGACCCGACCGCATCCTCACCACGACAGGAGACCCGCCATGCGATCACTGCTGCTGTTCTTTCTCGGCGTGCCGATCCCGATCATCATCCTGATCGCGCTGTTCACCCACTGACGCCACACGCGCAACGCGATGACCGACGTTCGCACCGGCCAGGCCGACACCCCGCTGAGCCGCGAGGAGTTCCACGAGCGCTTCCAGGCGCGCTGGGTCGACCCGGCCTACCGCGTCGAACGCGAGGCCATCGCGCGCCTGGAGCAGATCGCGTGGGAGGCGCTGAAGGAGGGCCGCAAGGCGCCTGTCAGGCGTCCGGCCGGCTTCGGTTTCGCTGACCCGGCCTACGAGACCTCGGTCGAGTGGCTGGACACGCACCAGCGCCTGAAGGCGGCGCAGCTCAACTGGACCAAGCCGGGCACGCGTTCGCGCGTGCTGGTGATCTGCGGCAGCGCGCGCAACGATGGCAGTTGCCCGGGCGAGATCTCCAAGACCTGGCGCCTGAGCCGGATGGTGTGCGAGGAGGTGTCGCAATCGGGTGCGCAGGCCGACCTGCTCGACCTGAGCCTCGTGACCTCGGAGTACGGCCGCAAGATCCACCCGTGCAAGGGCTGCGTGTCGACGGCGATGCCGCTGTGCCACTGGCCCTGCAGCTGCTATCCGAACCACGCGCTCGACCAGGCGTCCGACTGGATGGCCGAGATCTACGAGCGCTGGGTCAGTGCGCACGGCGTGGTCATCGTCGCGCCGACGTACTGGTACCAGTCGCCAAGCCCGCTGAAGCTGATGATCGACCGGCTGGTGTGCGCCGATGGCGGCAATCCCGACCCGACCAGCACGCACGGCAAGAAGGCGGCGGAAGCGAAGGTGTTGGAGGCCAAGGGCTGGGACTATCCGAAGCACCTGGCCGGGCGCGTGTACGGGCTGGTGGTGCACGGCGACGTGGCCGGCGTCGAACAGCAGCGGCATGCACTGAGCGACTGGCTCGACTGGATGGGCTTGGTGGATGCCGGCGACGGGGCGCGGCTCGCGCGCTACCTGGGCTACTACCGGCCTTACTTCAGCAGCCACCAGGACCTGGACGAGGACGCTGCGCTGCAGGAAGAAACGCGCAACGTGGCGCGGGCGGTGATGCAGGCCGTGCGGCAGCTGCGGGAAGGGTCGCTCAGCCGGCCCGATGCGGGGCTGCAGCAACCGCGGCCGAAGTGAGGTTCAGCCCGGCAGTCTATGGATGTAAAGGCCGAGTTCGGCCGCAGACGAAAAGTGGATCTTCCCGTCACCGAACGGGGAGATTCCGAAACCGTCGTCCGGTGTTTGGGTGGCAACGGCAAGCAGCAATTCGGCAAGCAACATCAGCGCATCTGCCGATCCCTGGATCAACACCGTGTCGGGTCGCGCCGCATCGCCCTTCTTCAACAATTTCAAGGTGAGGCCCACGCGTTGGCGCGCGTATCTCTCGCAGATGTCGTCTGCTCTCATTGTTTGCTCCTTGACTGTTAGGATTTCTGGACCGCATCTCGCTGCTACATCGTTGGAGGCACCCTGCGGCGAAGGATGCCCCTAGTCAGAACCGGATCCTGTGGGAATGGTGTCAGGCTCCGTTGTGACAGCCAGATCCCTGCAAATAGCTGCGATCGTGGATTCCAAGGCTGGCGACTCTTCCAGGTTCCTCCACCTTCATAGCGGCGCTTTGCCACTTCCGTGCGGCCAGCCGGACAAGGGTGGCGCGGTCACGACGAACACGTCATGTTCTCGGCATTCCTCTCTGATGAAATTGGCTGCGACCTGGTTGTTGGCTTCAGCTGCCGTCGGGTCGATGGGGGGGGTTTGCACCGTCCCAGATGCAGTCACCACGTGCTTCAAAGCCTGGGTGATGCCAGATCCCTCCCTCGATGCGCGCAACAACCAGTCCTCGACTTGCAGCCGTCAAGCAAACTCTGATGGCTGCATCGGCTGAGAGCTTCATCAGGCCACTCCCTGCACTATCGAAGAACCACTGGGCAGAGTCATACAGCACATTGCGTTGCGCCTTCATCAGTTGCCTCCTTTCCACTTGATTCTGCTGTCAGGTATCCAGCCGGACCCAGGTCGCCGATCATTGGTAGTAGCGCTGGACCGCAGCCGGCGCGGGCCCGTCGTCGAGCGTGCTGCGAGACGCCGACAACGACACGCGCTTGAATTCCCCACACCGCAGCGCAGCCAGCGCCGCGATCGTCGAAAACACGGTCGCACAGCGCAAACCGCGCAAGGCAGGTCGGAAGGTCGGCATCGGGATTCCTGGTGGCAGAACAGGGACTGCAGTTGAGCAGCCCCCTCTGCGCTCCGGTAGCGTCCAAATGTCCCGCTTGCAAGTCCCGAAAGTGCCGCCCGCTTCAGACCCGCGGCGGATCCCCTTCACGCTGCGGATGCCGGTGTTTCGCCACGGCCGCGATGAAGGCCTGGATCGTCTTGTCGTCGCCCTTGCCGAGCAGAACGCCCGGGTCCGGCTCGCCATTGCCCAGCATCAGCGGCACCCCTGCCTTCTCCATCAGCGCCCGCCCCGCGCCCAGCACCAGCAGCGTCTTGCCGTGGCGCCACGTCAGGCTCGCGTACTCCAGCGCGTGGCCCAGGCCGAGCAGCACGTCGACACCGGCCGACCCGTCCGGCAGCACCACCGCATCGAACAGCACCGGCGGCGAGTTCTCCATCGAGCCGGTCGCGAGCAGCGGCTCGCCGTCCGAGGTCGACACTGCGCCGATGCGCGGCGCCACCAGCGTCGGCACCGCCCCCGCCTTCTGCAGGCCCGCCATCAACTTCGCGATCGGCTTGCCCGCCACGCCATGCGCCACCAGCAGCGCGATCTTGCGCGTGCGGATGCCGCCATCGCCGGGCCGCGCCGTCAGCGACAAGGTCGGCGATACCTTCACCTCCGGCTTGGCCGGCTTCGGCAGCACCCGCGGCAAGGGCGGCGGCAGCGGCATGCCCAGTCCGTCGGCCACCGCCTTGGCCAGCGCCTTCGACACGTTCAGCAGCGACGCCACCATGCGCTCGCGCACCGCCGGTACCGTCACCTTGCTCAGCTCGAAGCGGAAGCCGCCGACGATGTGTGCCTTCTCCACCGGCGTCTGGCTGTCCCAGAACAGCGTCGCCTGCGTGTAGTGGTCGGCAAACTTCTCGGGCTTGCCGCGCAGCTTCTCGCCGTTGATCGGCTGCGGGAACGACACGAAGCCCTTCGCACCGGCCTGGAACGGACACCCCCCGCCCAGCGAGTTGGGTTCATAGGCCACGCGGCCGCGGTTCAGCGCCTGGCGGTGCATGCCGTCGCGCTGGTTGTTGTGCACCGGCGCGAGCGGCGCGTTGATCGGGATCTCGTGGAAGTTGGGCCCGCCCAGCCGCGAGATCTGCGTGTCCACGTACGAGTGGAAGCGCCCGGCCAGCAACGGGTCGTTGCTGAAGTCGATGCCCGGCACCACGTGCGCGACGCAGAACGCCACCTGCTCGGTCTCGGCGAAGAAGTTGTCCGGGTTGCGGTCCAGCACCATGCGGCCCACCGGCATCAACGGCACCAGCTCCTCGGGAATGATCTTGGTCGAATCCAGCACGTCGAAGCTGAACTTCTCGGCCTGCGCCTCGCTGAACACCTGCAGGCCCAGTTCCCACTCGGGGTATTCGCCCGCCTCGATCGCTTCCCACAGGTCGCGCCGGTGGTAGTCGGCATCGGCACCGGCGATCTTCACCGCCTCGTCCCACACCAGCGAGTGCGTGCCGAGCAGCGGCTTCCAGTGGAACTTGACGAAGCTCGACTCGCCGCGCGCGTTGACCAGGCGGTACGTGTGCACGCCGAAGCCCTGCATCATCCGGTAGCTGCGCGGGATCGCACGATCGGACATCGCCCACATCACCACGTGGGTCGATTCGGGCATCAGCGAGATGAAGTCCCAGAACGTGTCGTGCGCCGACGCCGCCTGCGGCATGCCGTTGTGCGGCTCGGGCTTCACCGCGTGGACCAGGTCCGGGAACTTCATCGCGTCCTGGATGAAGAACACCGGGATGTTGTTGCCCACCAGGTCCCAGTTGCCCTCGTCGGTGTAGAACTTGACCGCGAAGCCGCGGATGTCGCGCGCGGTGTCGATCGAGCCGCGCTCGCCGGCCACGGTCGAGAAACGCACGAACACCGGCGTCACCTTGCCCGCCTCGGCGAACGGCGCGGCCCGCGTCAGCTTCGACAGCGGCTTGTAGCACTCGAAGAAGCCGTGCGCCGCCGAGCCGCGTGCATGCACGATGCGCTCGGGGATGCGCTCGTGGTCGAAGTGCGTGATCTTCTCGCGCAGGATGAAGTCTTCCAGCAGCGCCGGCCCGCGCAGCCCCGCCTTCAGCGAATTCTGGTTGTCGCCGATCGCCACGCCCTGGTTGGTGGTCAGCACCTCGTCGCCGGCCTCGGCGCGCACGCGCTGCAGGTCGCCGAAGCCCTCGTGCGACGGCACGTCGATGCCGCCCTCGCCGGTCTTGCCGCTGTCGTTGGCCTCGGTCAGCGTGCCGGCGCCGGTGGATGCCGACGGCGGCTTGCTGCGCTGGCCCGGCGGCGGCGCGAGCGCGTTGTCGCGGCCGATCTCGTGCGGCTTGTTGGCGTTGTACGGGATGGCGCTGGCGAGCGCCTGCACCTCGGCCGCCTGGCGCGCCTGCCCGGCGGGGCCGGGGGCGATCGGGCCGCGCCGGGCGGCGGACTTTGCGGGATTCTTGGGCATGTCAGGGCTCCGGTTCAGAGGTGGCCGCGGCCGGCCAGCGCGCGGCACGCCTCGGCACAGCTGCGGCAGGCCTGCGCGCAGGCGCGGCAGTGGTCCATCGGGTGCTTCGCGCACTCGTCGCCGCACACCTCGCACAGGTGGGCACACAGCTCGCACGCGTCACCCAGGTGCGGGCTGTTGCGCGCGATGTAGGCGGCGGTCAGGCGGCATGCATCGGCGCAGTCGAGGTCGAGCGCGATGCAGCGCTTCATCGGCTGCGGTCCGGGCTCGTCCAGGCAGCCGATCGCGCATTGCAGGCAGGCGGTGGCGCAGGTCTGGCAGGCGGCCAGGCAGGCATCGAGGGCTTGGTCTTTCATCGTGGATCTCCCGGGGTGGATGGGTGGCCGATCAAGGCGGTGCCCCCTGCTGCGGCGCGCAGCAGGGGTCGGTTCATGGGTTCGTCATGCCGGACCCGCAGGCCGGCCGTCAAGGCGTCTTGCGCGGCTTGCCCGACTGCAGGTCGGGCGGGGCGGGCTTGTGCAGGCTGGCCTTCGCGGCGTCGGCGGACGGCAGCTCGGCCGGCGTCGCGCCATCGGGGTTGGTGCCTGCCTTCGGGCCGTGCTTGGTGTCCGGGCTGCCGGCATCGTGGATGCCGCGCGGCTTCGGGGTCGTCCCGGAGGATGTGTTGCCGGGCTTGCTCATGGTCGTCTCCTCGGGCATTCGATCCTTTCGGGGGGCAAACGGTGTTCCCGAGCGGCCATGCCGCACGACGGCACACCGTCGCACCGCCACAAGCGGATTTCTCCTACAGCGTTCGCGCGGCCGCTGGGTAGATTGAGGGCCTTCCATTTCCTTCCCAGCCCATTGCCAAGGAGTCGACATGCCCACGTCCCACACCGCCGCCCGCTCCCACGCCGCGCCGCGCACCCGCAAGGCCGCCACGCCCGACGCGATCCAGCTGCTGCGCGCCGATCACACCGAGGTGAAGAAGCTCTTCGCCGAGTACGACAAGCTCGCCAAGGCCGAGGCACCCGCCGACCAACGCGAGGCGCTGGCGCTCGACATCTGCAACAAGCTGACGGTGCACGCGCAGATCGAGGAGGAGCTGTTCTACCCCGCCTGCCGCGACGCATTGCAGGACAAGGACGGGCTGATCGACGAAGCCGCGGTCGAGCACGCGAGCGCGAAGGACCTGATCGCGCAGCTGCAGTCCAGCTCGCCCGACGACGACATGTACGACGCCAAGGTCAAGGTGCTCGGCGAGTACATCAACCACCACGTGAAGGAAGAGCAGAACGAGCTGTTCCCCAAGGTGCGCGCCCGGCTCGACCTGAAGGAGCTGGGGGAGCAGATGCAGGCCCGCAAGCAGGAACTGCTCGCCAAGGTCGAGGCAGCCCACTGAGTTGGACGCGCTGTTCGCGTTCCACGTCGCGCCGCTGGAGCTGGTGCTCCGCGGCACGCTGATCTACTGGTTCCTGTTCCTGATGTTCCGCTTCGTGCTGCGGCGCGATGTCGGATCGGTCGGCATCGCCGACGTTCTGCTGGTGGTGCTGATCGCCGATGCGTCGCAGAACGCGATGGCCGGCGGCTACGACACCGTTGCCGAGGGCGGCGTGCTGGTGCTCACGCTGATGGGCTGGAACTGGCTGCTCGACTGGGCCACGTTCCGCTTCGACGCGGTGCGCCGCTTTGCCGAGCCGCGGCCGTTGCTGCTGGTGCGGCACGGCCGCGTGCTGCACCGCAACTTGCGGCAAGAATTCCTGACGCTGGACGACCTGCAGTCGCAGCTGCGGCAGAACGGGGTCAGCGCGCTGTCCGACGTGCGGGCCGCGTTCATGGAATCGGACGGGCGCTTCTCGGTCATCACGACGGACGGCCGGCGCCGCCGCTCAGCGGCCGTCGAGCAGCAGCCCCCCGGCGCCTGAAGCGCCGGCCGCGGACTGCTCCAGTGTCGCGATCAGCTCGTCCAGGTCGACCGGCTTCACGAAGTGCGCGTCGAAGCCGGCGTCGCGCGAGCGCTGCCGGTCTTCGGCCTGGCCCCAGCCGCTCAGCGCGACCAGCAGCATCCCGCGGCCCCAGGCCTGCGCGCGGATGCGCTGCGCCACCTCCAGCCCGCTCAGGCCGGGCAGGCCGATGTCGAGCACGATCGCGTGCGGCCGCAAGCGCTCGGCCGCGGCCAGCGCCCGCGGGCCGTCGTGCTCGACGTGCACCACGTGGCCCAGCATCCCCAGCACCTCGGCCAGGCTCTCGGCGCTGTCGACGTTGTCGTCCACCACCAGCACCTGCCGCACGGCCGGCACCGCATCCGGCGCCGCTACCGGCGCGGGCTCCACCGGGCGCGCCGGCGACATGGCCAGGTGCGGCAGCTCGGCCGCCAGCAGCGGCAACCGCACGACGAAGCGGCAGCCGCGGCCCGCGCCGTCGCTCTGCGCATCGACGCTGCCGCCGTGCATCTCGACCAGCCGCTTCACCAGCGCCAGCCCGATGCCGAGCCCGCCCTGCGCGCGCGCCACCGAGCGGTCGACCTGCGCGAACATGTCGAACACGCGCGGCAGCATCTCGTGCGCGATGCCGACACCCGAATCCTTGACCTCGATCACCGCCACCCCGCTTTCCGCATCCCGCGAGTCCTGCGCGCTCTCTTCCCGCCAGGCCGACAGCGCGATCTCGCCGCCGTCCGGCGTGTACTTGGCCGCGTTGTTCAGCAGGTTGGCCACGATCTGGCACAGCCGGGTCGTGTCGCCGTCGACGCACAGCTCGCCGGCCGGCGGCGGCATCACGCTCAGGCGGTGGCGGCTCGCGTCGATCAGCGGGCGGCTCGTCTCGACCGCGGTGCGCAGCACGCCGGCCAGGTCGACGCGCTCGCGCCGCAGCTCCAGCTTGCCCTGGCTGATGCGGCTCACGTCCAGCAGGTCGTCGACCAGGTGCACCATCTGGCCCAGCTGCCGCTCGATCACGTCGCGCGCATGCCCCTGCGCCGCCGCATCGGGGCTGCGCTGCAGGATCTGCAGCGCATTGCGGATCGGTGCCAGTGGGTTGCGCAGCTCGTGCGCCAGCGTCGCGATGAACTCGTCCTTGCGGCGGTCGTTGTCGCGCAGGGCCGCCTCGGCCAGCTTGCGGTCGGTGATGTCGGCCACGATGCCGAGCAGGCGCCGGCTCGGGCCGCGGCCGTCGCTGTCGCCGCCATAGAACACGCCGTGCAACTCGACCCAGTGCAGCGAGCCGTTGGGCCAGATCACCCGCGCCTCGAAATGCAGGTCGTGGTGCGATGCCTCGCTGGTCTGCAGCAGCGCGGCCACGCGCTCGCGGTCGCCGGGGTGCAGGTGCGACAGCATCACGCGCGCGCCCCACTGGCCCACCGGCTGCTCGTAGCCGAAGCACAGGTCGTGGCGCAGCGAGGTGGTCGCGGTGTCGGTGGCGAGGTCGAGCTCCCACTCGCCGATGCGCGCCGACGCGAGCGTGAACTGCAGCCGCGCCTGGCTCTCGTGGAACGCGGCATCGACCAGCGCCTGCTCGGTCACGTCGGAGGCGATCACCAGCACCGACTCGACGCTGCCGTCGTCCGAGAACTCCGGCATCAGCCGCGCATGGAAGAAGCGCTCGCCGTCGCCATCGTCGATCGCGTAGTTCAGCCGCACCAGTCGACCGGCCGAGAACACCTGCGCCAGCGCGGCGCCCCACTGCGCCGCGACGCCCGGCGGCAGGCCCAGCTCGCCGATCGACCTGCCCAGCATCTCGTTCGGCACCACGCCCAGGTAGCGCTGCACCGCCGGGCTCACGTAGACGTGGCGCAGCTCGCGGTCGATGCGCGCGAACATGTCGGGCGAGTTCTCCACCAGCGTCGAGAACTCGCGCTCGCGCCGCGACAGCGCCTGAGCCGCGGCGCGCAGCGTCTGCTCGGCGGCGACGCGCGCGCTGACGTCGCGGATCACGCACAGCTGGCCGATCGGCTGGCCCTGCCCATCGCGCAGCCGCGAAACGGTGCATTCGACATGCAGCACCTCGTCGTTGCGCTTCACGTGCACCAGCCGCGCGCGGTAGGCCCCCTTGTCGCGCAGCTCGCGACGGCAGGCCTCGCGCAGCGCGTCGTCGGGCCAGGCCTCGCGGAACAGCTGCTCGCGCGGGCGCCCGAGCAGCATCGACGCGCCCTGCCCGTACTGCCGTTCGGCGGCGGCGTTCATCAGGATCAGGTGGTCGGCGTCGTCGAAGGCCAGCACCGCGTCCTCCATCTGCGACAGCACCGCACGGCGCAGCTTGTTGTCGGCGGCGTTGGCGGAATCGAGCGTGTAGACGTCGCTGCCGACGACGATCGCGTCGACGTCGCCGCTGCGGATCGCCGCCAGCGTGTCCTCGGCCTCCTCCAGGCGGATGCGCAGCGCATCGTTCTCGGCGAGAAGCTCGCGCAGGCGGGAAAAGTCGAAGCCCGTCATCGAGGCCTCACAGGCTCGAGTCCGCCTGCTGCAACAGCTCGGGCGCCAGGCCGCGCAGCAGCCGCGCCTCGTCGGACAGGTCGCCGATGAACCGGCGCACCGGCTGCGGCCGCAGCCGGATCAGCGTCGGCGCCGCGACGATCTGGTCGGCGGTGGCGCGTTCGACGTGCTCGCCGATGTCGAGCACCTCGAGCCGGTAGCGGCCGGCCAGGTGCGCCTCGCAGAAGCGGCGCGCATTGACGACGGCGCGTGCCGATGCCGGCGTGGCGCCGGTCACGTACAAGCGCAACTCGATCGGGGGCGTGCTCGGTGCGCGTGGGGTCATCGCAGCATGCGTTTCAGGGCAGCGGCCGCACGTCCAGGCCGACCAGCACGCGCTCCTCGTTGGACAGGTCGCCGATGATCTTGCGGATCGGCTCGGGCACCTTGCGCACCAGTGTCGGCACGGCCAGGATCTGGTCGCCCGCCGCCAGCTGCGGGTTGACCAGCAGGTCGACCACCTCGATCTCGTAGCGGCCGGCCAGGTGGGTCTCGCAGATGTGCTTCAGGTTCTGCAAGGCCGCCATCGACTTGGTGGTGTGGCCGGCCACGTACAGCTTCAGCTGCCACTCGGGCTTGGTCTTGCGCAGCGTCGTGTCGCGTGCGTTCATGAGGGCCGCCTTTGCTTCCTGCCGCGCGCCGACGCCGCGGCGGCATCGGCGATGCCCGCGGTCTCGCGCTCGATGGCCAGCGCCAGCTCGACCTCGCGCGCATCGGCCGCGGCCAGCAGGCCGGCGATCTGCGCATCCAGCAGCTGGCGCTGGTTCGCCAGCTGGCGCAGCCGCTGCTCGTGGTCGCGCTCGCGCCAGCGCGCGGCGGCCTTCTGCTGCTCCTCGCGCGACTGCCGCGCCGAGCCGGTCAGCACGCGCTGGTCGGCGACGAACACGTCGATCAGGTCGACGCCGTGGTCGCTGAACACGAACTCGCGCACCTTGTTCGAATGCGCCATGCCGCGCGACTTGGGCACCTGCACGGTGCGGGTGCGCTCGCCGTTGTATTCGAGGTTGGACAGCACGACCCAGCTGTCCATCAGCGACGAGATGCCGATGTCGGACAGGTGGACGGCGCCGTTCGGCGCGCTGTGCGTCAGCGTCGTGAAGACCGACGTGACGCCCTGGAACTTCAGGAAGTCGATCAGTCGCACCAGCGTCGCCTTCAGCAGCGAGTCGCCGTCCTGCATCGTCAGGTTGCTGATCGGATCGACCACCACCACCGCGGGCTGCACCAGCCGCACCGTCTCGTACATCGCGACCAGGTGCTGCTCGAGCCCGTGCAGCGTCGGCCGCGAGGCGTGGATGTCGAGCAGGCCCTTCTTCTGCCAGCGCTCCAGGTCGAGGCCGATCGAGCGCATGTTACGCAGCAGCTGTTTGTCGGATTCCTCGTACGCGAAGAACACCGCCTTGTCCCCGCGCTTGCAGGCCGCGTCGACGAAGCTGGCGGCCAGGCTGCTCTTGCCGGTGCCGGCGCTGCCGGACACCAGCACGCTGCTGCCGCGGTAGACGCCCTGCCCGCCCAGCATCTCGTCGAGGCCGCGCACGCCGGTGGACACGCGCTCGGCGTAGGCCGGCTGGTCCAGCCGCGGCGAGGTGATCGGCAGCACCGACAGCCCGCGGTCACCGATCAGGAACGGGTATTCGTTGGTGCCGTGCGACGAGCCGCGGTACTTGACGATGCGCAGCCGCCGCGTCGACACCTGGTCGACGATGCGGTGGTCGAGCAGCAGCACGCAGTCGGCCACGTACTCTTCGAGGCCATAGCGCGTGAGCGTGTTGTCGCCGCGCTCGGCGGTGACGATGGCCGTCATGCCGCGGTCCTTCAGCCAGTGGAACAGCCGGCGCAGCTCGGCGCGCAGCACCGCCTGGTTCGGCAGGCCGGAAAACAGCGCCTCGATGGTGTCCAGCACCACCCGCTTCGCACCGATGCGCTCGATCGCATGGCCCAGGCGGATGAACAGGCCTTCGAGGTCGTACTCGCCGGTCTCCTCGATCTCGCTGCGCTCGATCCTCACGTGGTCGATGGCCAGCAGCTTGTCGCGCTGCAGCTTCTCCAGGTCGAAGCCGAGCGAGCGCATGTTGGCCACCAGGTCGCCGCCGCTTTCCTCGAAGCTCATGAAGACGCCCGGCTCGCCGTGCAGCGTGGCGCCGCGCACCAGGAACTCGACCGCCAGCATGGTCTTGCCGCAGCCGGCGGCGCCGCACACCAGCGTCGGCCGGCCGGTCGGCAGGCCGCCTTCGGTGATCTCGTCCAGGCCGGCGATGCCGGTGGGCGTCTTGGGCAGCGTGCGCGGTGCGTCCGCGCCAGGCCGGGGGGTGGTCTTCTTCCGTGCTCGCTGGGCCATGCGGGGAACCTCTCTTTCACTCGCTCACTCGGACGCGCCGCCACGGGCCTTCACCGCAGCCGTGATCTCGTCCATCAACGCGTCCAGGTCCTCGGGCTCGAACGGCTTGCGCAGCGCACGCACGTTCGGGCCGAACTGGCGGACCCATTCGCCGAACTCGTAGCCGGAGCACAGCACCAGCCAGCGCTCGGGCTGCTTCGCGAGCAGCTGCCGGGCCAGGTCGGTGCCGGAGATGCCCGGCAGGCTGACGTCGGTGATCACGATGTCGTAGTCGTGCTCGGCGCACAGCGCCAGCGCTTCCTCGCCGTTCGCGCAGGCGGTCAGCTCGCGCCCCGGCTGCTCCATCAACATGGAGATGCTCAGGCGCAGGTCGTCGTTGTCTTCGACGTACAGGACGGTGACCGCTTTCAAATCGGGAACTCCGGCGAAGCCATGGGGGAAAAGTCTACGCTGCCGGGATCTCCTGCAAGACGCTGTGCGCGGGCCGGCTGTCGGATGGGTGAGGACGCACAAACCCTGCGAACATGCGGGTTTGCCGGGTGCCAGGCCGGGTGTGTAGTCCTCATCCTACAAACGCTTCTCGTGCCGTCCGTCATCAGAACGCGACGACGCGGCGGTAGTCTGCGGAAGATTGCGCACGCGCTTTTTCAACTTCAGGAAGTCCCGTTCATGAAAGTGCTCGAACTCACCGAGGTCGCGACCCCGGAGCGCGAAATGGCCACCCTGCTGGCCGCCCTGACGCAATTGCGGCGCGGCGACGCCAGCGTGCGATTGCCCTTGCACTGGGAGGGCCTGCCGGGCAAGGTGGCCGGCGTGTTCAACGACCTGGTCGAGCAGAACGCCGCGATGGCCGACGAACTGGGCCGGCTGCGCCAGGTGGTGGGCAAGGAAGGCAAGCTGAAGCAGCGCGCGGTGCTGACCGAGACGCGCGGCTTCTGGGGCGCGTCGATGGAGTCGATCAATGCGCTGATCGACGACCTGGTGCACCCGACCAGCGAGGTCGCGCGCGTGATCGGCGCGGTGGCCCAGGGCGACCTGAGCAAGAGCATGGCGCTGGAGGTCGAGGGCCGCGAACTCGAGGGCGAGTTCCTGCGCACCGCGAAGACCATCAACAAGATGGTGGAGCAGCTGGGCAACTTCTCGGCCGAGGTGACGCGCGTGGCGCGCGAGGTCGGCACCGAGGGCAAGCTGGGCGGCCAGGCCAAGGTGAAGGGCGTGGCCGGCACCTGGAAGGACCTGACCGACTCGGTCAACTCGATGGCCGGCAACCTGACCGACCAGGTGCGCAACATCGCCGACGTGACCACCGCGGTGGCCAAGGGCGACCTGTCGAAGAAGATCGACGTGGACGTCAAGGGCGAGTTCCTGACGCTGAAGAACACGATCAACACGATGGTGGACCAGCTGCGCTCCTTCGCTTCCGAAGTGACGCGGGTGGCGCGCGAGGTGGGCACCGAAGGCTCGCTGGGCGGCCAGGCGCGGGTGGAAGGCGTGTCCGGCACCTGGAAGGACCTGACCGATTCGGTCAACTCGATGGCCGGCAACCTGACCAGCCAGGTGCGCAACATCGCCGACGTGACCAAGGCGGTGGCCGCCGGCGACCTGTCCAAGAAGATCACGGTGGACGTGAAGGGCGAGATCCTGGAGTTGAAGAACACCGTCAACACGATGGTGGACCAGCTGCGCTCCTTCGCCGCCGAGGTGACGCGCGTGGCGCGCGAGGTCGGCACCGAAGGGATCCTGGGCGGCCAGGCCGACGTGCAGGGCGTGGCCGGCACCTGGAAGGACCTGACCGAGTCGGTCAACTTCATGGCCGGCAACCTGACCAGCCAGGTGCGCAACATCGCCGAGGTGACCACCGCGGTCGCGGCCGGCGACCTGTCCAAGAAGATCACCGTCGACGTGAAGGGCGAGATCTCCGAGCTGAAGAACACCATCAACACGATGGTCGACCAGCTGYSCTCSTTCGCCGCCGAGGTGACGCGCGTCGCGCGCGAGGTSGGCACCGARGGCMRGCTSGGYGGCCAGGCCGAGGTGMAGGGCGTGKCCGGCACCTGGAAGGACCTGACCGAYTCGGTCAACTCGATGGCCGGCAACCTGACCAGCCAGGTGCGCAACATCGCCGACGTGACCAAGGCSGTGGCCGCCGGCGACCTGTCCAAGAAGATCACCGTCGACGTGAAGGGCGAGATCCTCGACCTGAAGGCGACGATCAACACGATGGTGGACCAGCTGCGCTCCTTCGCCGCCGAGGTGACGCGCGTGGCGCGCGAGGTCGGCACCGAAGGCAAGCTGGGCGGCCAGGCCGACGTGCAGGGCGTGGCCGGCACCTGGAAGGACCTGACCGAGTCGGTCAACTTCATGGCCGGCAACCTGACCAGCCAGGTGCGCAACATCGCCGAGGTGACCACCGCGGTCGCGGCCGGCGACCTGTCCAAGAAG
>NZ_JBFUEB010000072.1:0-34660 GCF_056404395.1 Rhizobacter sp. P2_D12
CCGGAGCAGGGGCCGGCGACGGCGACGGCGATGGTGCCGGGGCGGGGGCCGGCGAGGGGGCGGGCGCAGGCGCCGGGGCCGGCGAGGGAGAAGGGGATGGCGCGGGTGCCGGGGCGGGCGCCGGCGCAGGCGATGGTGCGGGGGCCGGTGCCGGCGGATCCGTCGAGACCGGCGGCGCGCTGTCACCGCCGTCCTTGCCGCCGCCACAGGCGGCCAGCAGCGCGACGCTGAGGAAGGTGGCAGCCAGGTGCCGGCTGCGGGAGCCGAGGCTCAGGGCGTTTACAAACGGCATGACGCTTCTCGCTTGCTTGCAAATGTGGCGCTTCGTGTCACCGCATCGCGCCGATCCGGTCGCGATCCGTCGTGCCACGGCGGTCATCCCCGGGGTTCGGGGTGCTTGCAGCGGGGTGTGCAGGAGCTGTGCCTGCCGGCGAAGGTTTGAAGGGGGAAGGCCAGCCGCTTTCGGTGTCGCCAAGCCGCTGTCGCAGCGGCGATGGCCATGGATGCAATCAAGAACAGCAGCAACCACACAGAAAGGAACTCGAACGAGCTCTCTCCTTCCTGCGTGTGAATCGCGAACAGTGGTTCAACAGTGCCGAGAAAATTTCTTGGCAGCAATGGCCACAGCTGGGGCAGTCTCATGAGCGCGACCGTTCCGGCGCAGGAAGTCGCAGCGGCCACGAGGAGCCCAAGCCCAGCATGCATCGCTTTCATCACCGTGTCGGGAGCTTCGGATGTTCCATCCGGAACCGCTTGTGTGGTGATCGCCAGAGGCATCCTTACGCACCGCGAACGCTTTTGGCGCGAAAGCCCGCCATTCACGGTTCGCAGCCCCGCGTATATCCCCAGGTCACCGCGGCGAGCAAGGCGGCAAAGGCAAGGATGATGCCGGTATCGATCCACGAAAGTTGGCCTCCGGGCGAGGTGGAGGCAAGAGCCACTGGTGCGAAGAGCCAGAGCGGGACGGAAGCCGCCGCAATCTTCTTGCCCGCCCTGGCTATCGCCGCTGAGAGTGCAAAGCCGCCAAAGATCGATCCGACAATCCATATCCAGGCGACCGTGGACCAAGCAAAGGCGGAGTTCAACATTCCAGAGTCCTCACGGTTCCAGGTTGTCCCACAGGAATCGCACGTGCTGCGGCAGTGTCAACCGGTCTTCGAGGCAGCGACTTGAATGCGAGTGGCAATGGTCGGGTTGGGATAGTCCGCCGCGACCACGACCATCAACGTCTTCTTGGTCGGAATGGCCCCAGCTTGGAGAAGGCGGAACACGGCCGTCTCATTCTTCATCTCGGCAGCGAACTGGAGCGCCGTTTCTCCAGAAGGCGTTCGGTAGTTCGGCGACAGACCTTGTTGAAGCAGGAACTCAAGCGCTTCTGTCGAGAAGCCCTTTGGAGTGGCAACAAGCATCATCATCAGATCCGCGCCTGAGGCAGTGTGCTTTGCATTCACATTCGCGCCCATGGAGACCAGGTAGCGCATCGCGGCCACCTGTCCACCTTGGGTCGCCAACATCATGGGTGTGTAGCCAGCAGCATCTGTCGAATCGATGTTCTGCGACGTGAGTGAGCCCCTCAACGTGAAGAGGTCTCCTGTCTCCGCCGCGATGAAGATGCTCGTTGCCGCCGAGGCCTGGGCGGAAGGTGTTTCTTGATTGCCACAGCTCGCAAGTGACAAGGCGCTTGCCAAGACAACGCAGATCGAACGGGTCGGCATTTCCAGTCTCCGGCCAAGCTATTGAGCGCACTTGCAACGATAGAACATAACTTGGTCCCGTTCATGCGGCCTGAAGCCCCAAGGAGATCGGTCGACGTCGTTCGTGTACGAGCTCTGGGAGACAGTCTCGTTCGGGCTGACAACGATGCCAACGTGACCCGTGTAGCCATGGCCGCCACGCATGCGCTGCACCGCAATGTCWCCGCGCTGGGCAAACACTCGTGGCACGCGCTCGAATCCTGGCACGGATCCGTCCCACCAGTCTTGCGCGAGCCATGGATTGCCGTTGGGCGCGAGACCGGGACCCGCCCCGGCTTGGTTGAGCATGGCGTTCACGAAGATGTTGCACTTGAATCTACCAATGAAGTTCCAGCTTGGGTTGGCCCTGAACTTCCCCCAGTTCGGGCTCCTGATGTTGGCTTCCGCGATGCGCGCAATGTCCTCTCTTCGCTTGTTGGGAGCGAAGAATGGGTGACTCTCCCAAGGCGGATCGCGATACCAAGGATCAAGACCATCGGGGTCGCTCAGTTGCAGGGGATTGCCGTCGGCGTATGTGTACGTGTCGATTCCGCCTGAGATCCCGATCGGATCGCTCTGCGTGTAACGCCCGCCCTCGGGGCTGTAGTACCGCTGCTGGTTGTAGAACAGCCCCGACTCCGCGTCCGCATACTGCCCCGGGAAGCGCAGGTTGAAGGTGAATGCACCCAACCCGTCCGGGTTGGTTTCGGGTCCGGTGGTGCCGAAGGGCTCGGCCAGCCAGCGCCACCGCGTCCGTTGGTTCGCGTCGAGCACCATGCGCGGCGTGTCCAGGTGATCGGTATGGATGTGAAACACCTGCGGCGCGCCGTCCGGATTCGCCGGATCGGGCATGAACATCGCCACCGGGATGTCCTCCAGCCAGACGTATTCGCGCAGCGCGTTGCCGTCGTGGCCGTACTCGCCCAGCAGATGTCCGTCGGGGTCGTAGACGAAGACCACCGTACTGGACCCACCCGCGCTGCTTGACTTGCGCACCCGCAGGCCTGCGGCGTCGTAGGTGTAGGCCGTGGTCTTGCCGCCCATGCTCAGCGCGGCAAGCTGGCCGGCGAGGTTGTAGGTGGCGGTCTGGTTGCGACCGGCGCCGCTCGCCTGCGTCGCGTTGCCCGCGTTGTCGTATTGCAGCGAGACCGCCGGATTGCTGACGGCCTGCAGGCGATTGCTGGCCGCGTCTGTCGCGTAGGTGCTCGCGCTGCCGTTCAGGCTGAGCAGTGTCCGGTTGCCGTTGGCATCGTGATCGATGCGCCAGCTCGCGGTGGCCGTGCTGACACCGGTCAGCCGGTCGTTGGCATCGAAACTGAAGCTCTGGTCCAACGCGGGCCGTGGCGTCCCGTCGCGTGCGAGGTGCGTGGAGCGGATGATCCGGTCGGCCTCGTCGTAGCGCAGGTCTCGCACGATGTCGCCGATGGGGTACCGCACCATCCGCCCCGCGAGGTCGTGGACGCGCTCATGCGCCACCGGCCCGGCCACCGTGTGCCACAGCCAGCCGCGCACGGCGCTGCCGAAGGGCTCCCATGCCAACTGGCTGATCAACGGCACCTCCTGCCCGCCGGCGCGTGCAGTCAGGCTCATCGCAACGATGCGACCGCCGTCCCACGCGATGCGCAGCTGCCGCCCGGACGGATAGGTGACGCTCGTCCGCCGGGCGAGCGTGTAGCCGTACTCGGTGACGAGCGTCAGCGTCTTGGCGTTGGCGCCGATGCCCGGCTCGATGCGCTGCGTGACCGTCTCCAGCTCCCGACCGGGACCGTAGCGGTACTGGCTGGAGCCGCCGGGATAGGACGTGCTGGTGAGCTGCCCGTGGCTGAAGCCGTACGCCGCCCCCTCTTCGTCGTAGGCCATGCGCGTGGTTTCGTCGCGCTGTCCGGCCCGGCTGTATTGCACCAGCGTCGGCCGATGCCGCCAGTCGTGGCGGAAGCGGCCGGTCACGCCACGGCTGTCCGTCGAACCGACGAGGTCGCCCGCGCCGTTGTAGCTGAACTCGGTGACGCCGGTGTCGGGGCTGATGAGCTTCGTGATGTTGCCCCACGCGTCGCGCTCGTAGCGGGTTTCCAGGCGGCGTGGATCGGTGACCTGCAACAGGCGATCGCGGCCGTCATGCTGGAGCCTCGTTGTCGCGAGGGAAGGATCGACGATGGTCTCGACGCGCGACAGCGGGTCATAGCTCAAGCGGGTCGACAGGTCCAGCGTGCCCGCACCTCGCACGGTGCGCGTGACGTTGCCCTCGGCGTCGTACTCAAGTTCGGTCACCCATGGCGGAGACGACGGCACCGGTGGCAACGACTGCGCCCGTCCCGCCTCCGACGTGACGGCGACGCACGCCAGGACCATTGCGCGCAGCCTGCTCATGGTGCCGGCCTCACGCTGCGCTGCGCACGTCCCAGCGCATCCATCGCCCGCACGCGGGTGCGTTTGACGCTGCCATCGGGCCCGCTGACCCGCTCTCCGATGCGGTTGCCGGCGTTGTCGAGCTTGTAGTCGACCCGGCTGCCCGTGTTGTCCAGCTCGGCGACCAGGCGATGGGCATCGTCGTACTCGAAACCCATCCAGCTCGCATCTGGCAGCGTGATCCGCAGCAACTGGCCGGCGGCGTCGTAGGTGAAGCGCGTCGTGTACGGCCCGACGCTGTGGCTCAGCAGGCGGTCGCGCAGGTCGTAGGTGTTGAGCGTCACGACGCAATCGGGGTCCACGCTGCGCAGCAGCAGACCTGACCGGGTGTAGTGCGTGTACCTCGTCACTTTGCCGTCCGGCGTGATCCGGGTCGTGAGGTCGCCCTTGGTGTGAAAGCTGCCGGCATTGTCCGGACAAGGCGCGGCGCCTGCGAACGAAGCAAAGCCCAGTGCGGCCACGGCCAAGCCCCATGCGCGAAGCCGCGCAAGCCATTTGAAATCCATCTTTCTTCTCCCTGAACAGAGCGGGTTGCGGTTGCGAGCGCGCAGTCTCGCGAACCCACCGCCCCAGCGTCAGGTGAAAGATGTCCGGGTCACGTTTCCGAGATGGCGGGTTCTCGAAAAGCGATGGCTGGACGAGGCCCAGGCCTTTCGCCCGCCTCAGGCGTCGTGCACCTGTGTCGTGTCGGCGCGCAGCGCGCCCTGCGCGACCAGCTCCGCCACCAGCTGGCGGCAGCCGGCCGACGCATCGGCCCAGCCGAGCCGGCGGCCGATCGAGCCGAACAGCCGCGTGCCCTCGGCCCACGCCAGCACGCCGGCCCAGTCCTGCGTGCGCTCCTCCATCAGGTGGTACTTCAGCAGCACCTTGGCCCCATGTCGCGCGTGGCGCCGCGGGTCGGCACGGAAGCCGGCCAGGCGCGAGCGCGCACGCGCCAGCGCGCCGGCCACGTCACCGAACGGCGCGCCGTGGCCCGGGATCACCTGCTGCACCGGCAGGCGTTCGATCAGGTCCAGCACCGCGGCCACTTCGTCGAAGGCCTGCACGCCGTCGAGCTCCGGGAAGACCACGCCGAAGCCGTTCTCCCACAGCGCATCGGCCGAGACCAGCACGCCGTCGCGCGCGTCGAACAGCATCAGCGACTGCGGGTCGTGCCCGGGCGCGGCCAGGGCCTGCCAGTCGCGCCCGCCCACGCGCAGCACCTCGCCCGGCGCCAGCGCGGCCTGCGCGTCGAAGCGCTCGCAGCGTTGGCCGGTCGCGCGGTACGACAGCGCATCCTCGTCCCAGGCCTGCACCGTGGCCCAGCTCGCCTGCGGCACCGTGACGGCCGCACCCAGCTCGCGCTGCAGCGCCGCATTGCCGCCGCAGTGGTCGGAATGCAGGTGCGTGTTGACCACGCGCGCCAGCGGCCGCCCTTGCAGCGCATGCCGCACCAGCGCCAAGGTCTGCGGCGCATGCAGGCAGTGGCTGCTGTCGATCAGCACCGCGCCCTCGCCCGGTTCGCCGGCGAGCAGCACGTTGTTCGATGACAGCCAGCCGCGCTCGAACACGCGCACGCCATCGAGCGGCGCCGTCACCGTCATTGGCGGATCGCCTCGATGCCGATCTGCAGCGTCACCGTGTCGCCGACGACCGGCAGCCCGTAGGTGATGCCGAACGCGCTGCGCGAGAACGTGGCCTCGAAGTCGCCGCCGCACACCTCGCGCTTGAGCATCGGGTGCTCATAGCAGTTGAAGTGGAGGGCATGCAGGCTCAGCGCCTGCGACTGCCCATGCAGCGTCAGCTCGCCGCGCAGCTCCGCCGGCTGGCCGTCGACGAAGCGGAAGTTGCTGGCCACGAAATACGCCTGTGGGTAGTTCTTGACGTCGAGGAAGCTGTGGCTGCGCAGGATGCTGTCCAGCGGCGCGACGCCGCTGTTGATGCCGGCGGTGCCGATGGTGATCGACGCCTCGCCGCGCTGTGCGGCCCGCTCCAGCGTCACGTGGCCGCTGATGTCGTCGAAGCGGCCGCGGCTGGTCGAGGTGCCGAAGTGCCGCACCGCCCACTGGATGTGCGTGTGCGCCGGGTCGATCAGGTACACCGCCGGGGCCTCGGTACCGGCCGCTGCTTGCGCGGCTGCCAAGTGGGCGCACGCCAGCAGCGAAACGGCAGCGAAACACCTGGGGACAATGGGGATGGACATGGGTGCTCTCGGAAGCGGTCGGCTGCTGATAATGCGTCATCCGGCCGCTTGTTGCCGTCAAGGAAGCCCATGCCCGCAGTTCCGGCGGATGCTCCCCGCCCGTCGTCCGACCCCGACGCCAGCCTGGCGCGGCGTGTCGCCGACGAGCAGACGGTGCTGCTGTACCACCGTTCGCGCACCGCCACGCTGACCGGCGTGCCGTTCGCGCTGCTGATGTGCTGGGGCATGCTGCCGTACGGCCCGGCGGCCCAGCTGTGGACCTGGTTCGCGATGCGCTGCGCGGTGTCGACGCTGCGGCTGCTGCTGCGCAACCGCTTCTTCGCGGCCGCGGAACACGCGGCGCAGCCCTGGCGGCAGCGGCTGCTGGTGGTGCTGGCGCTCGATGGCTTCGTGTGGAGCCTGGCCGGCACATGGCTGATCCCGCAGCAGCATCCCGATGTCGTCGCGCTGATGATGGCGGCATTGGTCGGCGTGTCGGCGGTCGCGATGTTCGTGCTGCAGGCCGGCTGGACGGCCTGCGCCGCCTTCCTGCTGCCGTTGCTGCTGCCGGTGGCCGTCATGCAGGCGCTGCAGGGCACCCGCTTCGGCGTCTTCGCCGGCCTCGGGCTGCTGTTCTTCATGGCGCTGATGCTGTGGGAGTCGCGCATCGCCGAGTCGCGCATCCGCGAGCTGCTGCGCCTGCGCTTCACGACCGACCGCATCGCCGAGGAGCGCGCCGAGGCGCTGGCGCTGGCGCAGCGCCAGAGCAGCGTGAAGAGCCAGTTCCTCGCGACCATGAGCCACGAGATGCGCACGCCGCTGCACGGCATCCTGGGCCTGGCGCGCATGCTGCGCCGCGGCCCGGAGCCGCCGACGCCGGCGCAATGGGACGTGATCGAAGGCGCGGGCGAGCACCTGCTGGCGCAGATCAACGACGTCCTCGATTTCTCGCACCTGCAGGGCGGCACCATCGTGCTCGCGTCGCAGCGCTTCGACCTGGCGGCGCTGGTCGACGAAGTGGTCGCGCAATCGGCCACCAGCGCCGGCGAGCGCGGGCTGCTGCTGCAGACGCGCCTGGCGATGCCGCGGCCGGCGATGGTGGTGGGCGACCCGGCGCGGCTGCGCCAGGTGCTGCAGCAGCTGCTGGGCAACGCGATCAAGTTCACCGACGCCGGCTCGGTGACGGTGATCGCCAAGCACCACGCGGTGCGCGGGCGCGCGCGCATCGACGTGCGCGACACCGGCGTCGGCATCGCGGCGGCCGACCGGCTGCGCATCTTCGACGCGTTCCAGCAGGCCGACAACTCGTTCCGCCGCCGCTATGGCGGGGCCGGCCTGGGGCTGACGATCGCGCGCGAGCTGGCGCGTGCGATGGGCGGCGACCTGGTGTGCACCAGCGTGCCGGGCGAGGGTTCGAACTTCCGGCTCACGCTGGCGCTGCCGGCGGCGGCGGAAGACCTGCGGCCGGCCTTGGCCGTGGCCGGCGAACGCGGCGGCCGGATGCTGAGCGGGCATGTGCTGCTGGCCGAGGACAACCCGGTGAATGCGCTGGTCGCCGAGGCGGCGCTGCAGGCGCTCGGCCTGTCGGTGCAGGTGGTGGGCGACGGCGAGCAGGCGCTGGCCGCGTTCAAGGCGCGGCGGCCGGATCTTGTGCTGATGGACTGCCAGATGCCGCTGATGGACGGCTTCGAGGCGGCGCGCCGCATGCGCGAGCACGAGCAGGAAAGCGGCGCCGGCCTGCGCACGCCGATCGTCGCGCTGACCGCGAACGCGATGGAGGGCGACCGCGAGCGCAGCCTGGCGGCGGGCATGGACGACCACATGGCCAAGCCGTTCCGCGACGACGCGCTGTGGGCGACGCTGCGGCGATTGCTGGGCTCGTAGCCCGGAGGCCAATCCGGGTCGGCGGTGGCGGCGCGATCCCGGATTGGCATCCGGGCTACGGATTCAGTGCCCGCCGCCCAGGTAAGCCGCCTTCACCGCCGGATCGTTCTTCAGCCGTTCGGCCGGCCCGTGCACCGAGATGCGGCCGTTCTCGAGCACGTAGCCGTAGTCGGCCACGTTCAGCGCCGCGGCGGCGAACTGCTCCACCAGCAGCATCGTGACGCCGTCGGCCTTCAGCCGCGCGATGATGCGGAACACCTCCTCGACCAGGATCGGCGCCAGCCCCATCGACGGTTCGTCGAGCAGCACGATGTCCGGGTTCAGCATCACGGCGCGCGCCATCGCGAGCATCTGCTGCTCGCCGCCGGACAGCGTGCCGGCCAGCTGCTCGCGGCGTTCCTTCAGCCGCGGGAACAGTTCGAGCGCGCGCTCCAGGTCGGCCTTCACGTCGCCGCGCGGGCGGCTGCCGGTGAGGCGCGGAAAAGCCCCGAGCGTCAGGTTGTCGGTCACCGTCATCGTCGCGAACACGCGCCGGCCTTCCGGCGAATGCGCGAGGCCGCGCTTGGCGATGTGGTACGACTCCAGCCCGTCGATGCGCTGCCCGTTCAGGCTGATCGCGCCGGCCGTCGGCTTGATCATCCCGGACACCGCGCGCATGGTCGTCGTCTTGCCGGCGCCGTTCGAGCCGATCAGCGTCACGACCTGGCCCTTGGGCACCTCGATCGAGATGCCGTGCAGCACCTGCACCTTGCCGTAGCCGGCTTCGAGATTCTGGATGGTCAGCATGTCGTTGCCCTCAAGCCGCCTGGCCACCGACGACTTGGCCGCCGAGATAAGCCTCGATGACCTTCTCGTCCGCCTGCACCTGCGCCGGCAGGCCCTCGGCGATCTTCTGCCCGAAGTCCAGCACCGACACCGTGTCGCAGATGCTCATCACCACGTCCATGTGGTGCTCGATCAGGATCACCGTGATGCCGTGCTCTCGGATCTTGCGCACGATCGCGATCAGCTCCTTGATGTCCGGTGCCGTCAGGCCCGCGGCCGGCTCGTCGAGCAGCAGCAGCTGCGGGTCCAGCGCCAGTGCGCGGGCGATCTCGAGCAGCCGCTGCTTGCCGTACGGCAGGTTGCGCGCCTCCTCGTGCAGCAGCCCGGCCAGCCCGACGAACTCCAGCAGGCCGAGCGCGCGCTGCGCCGCGGCACGCTCCTCGCGCCCGTGGCGCGGCGTGTGCAGCGCGACGTCGGCCAGGTGGCTGTGGAAGCTGTGGTGCAGGCCCACCTGCACGTTCTGCAGCGCCGTCATCTCGCCGAACAGCTGCACGTTCTGGAAGGTGCGCGCGATGCCCGACAACGCGATGTCCGACGAGGTGCGGCCGACCAGCGAGCGGCCGGCGAACGCCAGCGTGCCGGCGGTCGGCGTGTAGATGCCGGTCAGCACGTTCATCATCGTGCTCTTGCCCGAACCGTTCGGCCCGATCAGGCCGTGGATGGTGCCGCGCCGCACGGTCAGGTCGACGTTGTTCAAGGCCTTCAGCCCGCCGAACTGCATCACCACGCCTTGGGCCACCAGCAGCTGCGCCGCGCTGTGCTGCGCCGCGGTGGCGACCGCGTCCTTCGGCGTGGCGGCGGTGGCCAGCGCCGGCACCTCGACGCGGCTGTGCAGGTTCAGCGCGTTGCGCACGAAGCCGACGATGCCGTCCTGCAGGTAGTAGACGACGAACAGCGTGATCAGCCCGAAGATCGACAGCCGCCAGTCGGTCATCGTCGTCAGCACGAAGGAGACGCCGGCCAGCGCCAGGCTGCCCACCACCGGCACCGCCACCGAGCGCAGCGTCGCCTTGCCCCGCTTGAGCGCGACGCCGGCACCAACGGCCACGCCGAGCGCGATCAGCACCGCGACCCAGCGGAACATCTCGATGTCGTCGAGCAGCTTGGGCAGCATCACGATGATGGCCGCGCCCAGCAGCGCGCCGCTGCGCGTCTTGCGCCCGCCCATGATGATGGCCAGCAGGAACAGCACCGTCAGCTCGAAGTTGTAGGTGTTCGGCGAGATGTACTGCTCGGAGTAGGCGTACAGCGAGCCGGCCAGCCCGGCGAGGCCCGCGCTGATCACGAACGCATAGACCTTGTAGCGGTAGACCGAGACGCCCATGCAGTCGGACGCCACCGGGCTGCCGCGCAGCGCCTCGAAGGCGCGGCCCAGGTGCGAGCGCAGGATGCGGTGCACCACCACCAGCGACGCGACCAGCAGCGCCACCACCACCCAGTAGTAGCCGCGCTCGTCGAGCTGCAGGCCGAACAGCATCGGCTTGTCGAGCTTGATGCCCATCGGCCCCTCGGTCAGGAAGCTCATCTCGTTGATGAGGATCTGCACGATGGTGCCGAAGGCGAGGGTCACCATCGCGAGGTAGGGGCCGGTGACGCGCAATGCCGGCAGCGCGAGCAGCGCGCCGAACACCGAGGTCACCGCGATCGCGGCCGGCAGCGTGATCCACAGCGGTGCGGCCAGCTTCATCACCAGCACGCCGGCGGTGTAGGCGCCGATGCCGAACAGCCCGGCATGGCCGAGCGAGACCTGGCCGGTGTAGCCGACCACGATGTCGAGCCCGAACAGCACGATCGCGTAGATCATGATGGTCTCGAGCAGGTGGATGTAGTACGGGTTGGCCACCGCCAGCGGGAAGGCCGCGAGCGCGGCCACGCCGATGCCGGCGGCGATGAGGGAAGAGCGCTTCATGCTCAGACTTTCTTGATCGCGGACTTGCCGAACAGGCCGGCGGGCTTCACCGCGAGCACGATCAGCAGCAGCACGAGGCCGGGCACGTCCTTGTAGCCGGTCGACAGGTAGAAGCCGGTGGTGGTCTCGGCGACGCCGAGGATGATCCCGCCGACCACGATGCCCATGCCGCTGGTCAGCCCGCCGATGATCGCCACCGCGAAGGCCTTCAGGCCAAGCACCGCGCCCATGGTCGCGCCGGTCAGCGTGAGCGGCGCGATCAGCACGCCGGCGAAGGCGGCCGTCATCGACGACAGTGCATACGAGAACGTGATCACGAGGCCGGTGTTGATGCCCATCAGCTTGGCCGCGTCGCGGTCGTTGAAGGTCGCGACCACCGCCTTGCCGTAGATGGTCTTGCGGTTGAAGAACTCCACCGCCAGCATCATCAGCAGCGCGCCCGCCACCACGAGGATCTCCATCGGCAGCACGTTGGCGCCCAGGAACTTCAGCGGCGATTCCGGCAGCGGCGACGGGAACTTCAGGTCGTCGCGGCCCCACACGTTCTCGGCCACGTTCTTGAAGATGATGCCCAGCGCGATGGTCGACATGATCCAGCCGAACTCCGACTTGATCTTGATCGCCGGGCGCACGCCGATGCGTTCGACGAAGGCGCCCTGCGCGGCGCCGAACAGGCACACCAGCGGGATCATCAGCCAGTAGTTCACGCCCAGCCCGACGAGGGTCAGGCCGACCAGCGCGCCCAGCATCAGCGCGTCGCCCTGGCCGAAGTTCAGCGTGTCGGAGGTGGCGAAGGTCAGCTGGTAGCCGAACGCGATCACCGCGTAGATCATCCCGAGCGCGATGCCGCTGTAGATGAGTTGGGTCAGGATTTGCATGGTGGCGTCCTGCGCAAAGGAACGCCGCCGGGCCGGTGGCCAGCGGCGGCGTGGAGGGTCAGGGGCGAATCACTTCTTGGCCGCGCTCAGCGCACCCTTGGCGTTCGGGTCCTTCACGCGCACTTCCGAGGCCTTCTTGAAGTCGTCCGGGTAGGCGTAGACCACGCGCTGCCCCTTGACCTCGCCGAACACCGGGATGTTGGCGGTGATGGCCTCGTGGTCGCCCTTGCTGAACGGCTTGTTGTAGGTGGTGACCACGCCGTCGACCGGCGTCTTCAGGTCTTCGAGCGCGGCCTTCACCTTCGGCCCGTCGGTGCTGCCGGCCTGCTTGATCGCGGCGGCCAGCAGGTAGACCGAGTCGTAGCCCTGCGCGGCCGACACCGGCGAGTCGATGCGCGCGTTCTTCGGGTTGAAGGTCTTCAGGTAGTTGATGATGAAGGACTGGCGCTTGGGCGTCGTCGGTTCCTGGATGAAGGTCTGCGGCATGCGCGCGCCTTCGCCGCCGGGGCCGGCGTTGTCGATGTAGTTGGCCATCGACAGCGTCCAGCTGCCCACCAGCGGCACCTTCCAGCCCAGCTTGGTCATGCCGTTGGCGATCTGCGCCAGTTCGGGGCCGATGCCGTAGGTCAGCACGGCCTCGGCGCCGGCTTCCTTGGCCTTCAGCAGCTGCGCCGTCATGTCAACGTCCTTGATGTTGAACTTCTCGACCGCGACCGGCTTGATGCCCTTCAGGCCCAGCGCCTTCTCCAGGTCTTCGCGGCCGAGCTGGCCGTAGTTGGTGGAGTCGGCCAGGATCGCGACCTTCTTGAAGCCGCGGCGCGTGATGGCCTCCTCGACGATCATCGGCGCCTGGATGCTGTCGTGCGCCGCGTTGCGGAAGATGTAGTTCTCGGGCTGGCTGTCGAACTGGTGCGTGATCAGCGAGCCGGTGGCCACGTTGTTCATCACCGGGATCTTCGCGTCCTGGTAGAAGCGCTGCGACGCGAGCGCGACGCCGGTGTTGATGTAGCCGACGGTGGCGGCCACCTTTTCCTTGTTGATCAGCTCCTGGGCGATCTGCACGCCGCGCTCGTTCTTGGCCTCGTCGTCGCGCTCGACCAGCAGCAAGGGGCGGCCGAGCACGCCGCCGGCCTTGTTGATCTCGTCGGCGGCCAGGCGCACGCCGTCGCGCATGCTGACGCCCATCGACGACGAACCGCCGGTGAACGGCCCGGCGACGCCGATCTTGATCGGGTCGGCGGCGAAGGCGGCCGCGGCGGCGAGGCCGAGCGCGGTGGCCACGAGGGTGGCGGAAAGACGGATCCGGGGGCTGCGCATGTTTGTCTCCTGCTTGCGGCGGTGGGATGGATCGAAGCCATGGCGAAGCCCTGTGTTCCGGGACACGACGTTTCACGCACGGCATCGGCGTTCCGTCTTGTGGTGCTTCGTTGCGACCAGCGTCGAATGCTCGCGCATTCGCCCTGATCTGCCCTCGTGGTATTCACGTACGTGGTCTTCGCGTCCGCGCCGGGCCGCGCGGCGGGCTTTGCGTGCAGGCTGAAGCTGCTTTGCGCAGGACGCAGCAATGCGCACCGCCAAGGGGCGGTGCGCTGCAGGGGATGTGCGCTTATCGCACGCAACAAGTGTGCGCCCGGGCCTCCCGGCCCGTCGGTGTTTCCAGCGTTACTGCTTGACCGCTTCGATCTGGATCAGCAGGCGGATGTTGTCCGGCAGGCCGTACTGCAGGCCGTAGCTGACGCCCCACTGGCTGCGCTGGATGGTGGTCTCGAAATCACCGCCGCAGACCTCGCGCTTGAGCATCGGGTTCTCGTAGCAGTTGAAGTTGGCCGCCGTCAGCGTGACCGGTTGGGTCTTGCCGGCCATCGTCAGCGTGCCTGCGACCGAGCTCACCTTGCCGTTGCCGTCGAAGTTGAACTTGTCGCCGACGAACTTGGCGGTCGGTGCTTCGGCGGTGTTGAAGAAGTCCTTGCTCTTCAGGTGCGTGTCCAGCGCCGGCACGCCGGTGCTGATCGACGTCATGTCGAAGGTGACTTCGGCGCGGCCGCTCTTGCCGGCCTTGTCCAGCGACACGGTGCCTTCCTTCTTGTCGAAGCGGCCGCGCAGCGTGCTGGTGTTGAAGTGCTTGGCCTCGAAGGTCACGAAGGTGTGGGTCGGGTCGACCGCGTAGGTGGCGGCTTCGGCATGGGCCAGGCCGGCGGCGGCGAGGGCGGCGGTGGCGATCAGGGTCTTGGTCAGCATGGAAAGTGTCCTGGTGGGGTGGGTGAAGTACAGCAAGAAAAATGAGGCGGAATCAGAGCGCGCCGACGCCGGTCAGCGCGAGCTTGAACTTGACGACGACGTCGTTGGCCACCATCGAGGTGTCCTTCCAGTCGCCGTCGCCGATCTTGAAATCGAGGCGCTTGATCACGAAGCTGCCGGTCGCGGTGGTGTTGGCGCCGGCCTGGGCCAGCGTCACCGGCACCACCACGTCGTGGCTCGCGCCCTTGATGGCCAGCTTGCCGGCCACGTCGAACTTGCCCGGGCCGGTGGCCTTGACGCTGGTCGACTGGAAGCTCGCCTGCGGGAAGGCCTTGGTGTTGAACCAGTCCGGCTTGGCGACCTCGGCCTCGGTTTCGGCGGCGCCGAGCGTGACGCTGGCCAGGTCGATCGTGAAGCCGATCTTCGCGGCCTCGGGCTTCTTCGGGTCGAACGCGACCTGCGCGTCGAACTTGCGGAACTTGCCGTCCACCGGCACGCCCATCTGCTTGCTGGTGAAGGCGATCTCGCTTTGCGCCGGCAGCACCTTCTGCTGCGCGCAGGCGGGGAAGGCGAACGACGCGGCCAGCGCCAGGGTCGCGACGGTGAGGTAGGTTTTCATTCGAGTTGCTCCCGTGGAAGAGGAAAGGGATTCAGCGTGAAGACGCGGGCCACATGCGGGCCAGCAGCCCGTCGCGGTCGATGACCTGGTGCTTGGTGGCCGCCGCGACATGCAGCAGCACCAAGGCCGCCAGGCCGTAGGCGAGCAGTGCATGCAGCTGCTTGGCGACCTCGGCCAGGCCCTTGTCGACCGGCACGAAGTCGGGCAGCGGCAGCAGGCCGAAGACGACGATCGGGAAGCCCGCCGCCGAGCTGTACGCCCAGCCGGCCAGCGGCACCGCGAAGAACAGCGCATACAGCAGGCCGTGCGTCCAGTGCGAGGCGCGCAGCTGCCAGGCCGGCGCCGGCAGCTCGGCCGGCGGCCGGTGCGTCAGGCGCCACAGCAGCCGCAGCGCCGACAGCGCCAGGATGGTGATGCCCGACCACTTGTGCCAGTTGAACAGTTTGAGCCGCTGCGGCGAGAACGGCAGGTCGCTCATGTACAGCCCGACGCAGAAGGTGCCGACGATCGCCAGCCCCAGCACCCAATGGAAGCTGATCGCGACGGCGTCGTAGCGTGAAGGCGGAACGGGCGAAGCGCGCATGAATGGCCTTGAAACAGTTTGAAGCACTTGGGAAGACCTCCCGTCCCAAGCTGGATGGCACTTTAAGAGAGGTGCAAAGGACCGGAGTTCACCAGGGTTGTCGCAAACGTTCAAAAAAATGAAGCAGACGCCCTCGCGCAAACCCTGTCCGGACTTTCCCGCGAAACCGCCGGCCGGGCCTTTTCATTCCGGGCCCCGCTCGTAGACTGCGCCGGCTGTTCGATGGGTCGATCCCGGTTCAACCCATTGAACGCCGAAGTCCGCCTTCCTCTCTCCGCTTCGCGCTCACGCGTCGCAGTCCAACGCATGCTCCACACCCCCGTTCTCCGCGCTGCCGCAAGCAAGCCCGCCCTGGTGCCGGCCGTGACGCGCGCGGCCGCCGTGCTGGACCTGCTGGCCCAGCAGCGCGAGGCGATGAGCCTGGCGCGGCTGTCGGCCAGCCTGGGCCTGCCCAAGAGCAGCGTGCACGGGCTGTGCAACACGCTGAGCGCGCTCGGCTACCTGCGCCGCGAGGACGACGGCAGCTTCTTCATCGGCCCGCGCGTGATGGGCCTGGCGCATGCGTTCGTCGCCCACACCAGCCCGGCGCAGGAGTTCAACGCGCTGTGGTCCGAGGCCGGCGCGGCGCCGACCGAGACGGTGATCCTGTCGGTGCTGGACGGTGCCGACGTGGTCTATGTCGCGGCGCGCAACGGCGTGCGGCCGCTCGGGCTGGCCTTCAACGTCGGCATGCGGCTGCCGGCGCACCGCGCGGCCACCGGCAAGGCGATGCTGGCCTGGCAGGACGAGGCGCGGCTGCGCAGCCACTTTCCGCAGCCGCAGCTGCCGCGCTTCATGAACCGCGCGCCGGTGAAGCGCAGCGACCTGATCCACGAGCTGGCCGAGATCCGCCGGCGCGGCTACAGCATCGACGACGAGAGCGTGCGCGAGGGCGTGTACTGCTTCGGCGCGCCGGTGTTCGACGCGTCCGGCCAGGCGGTGGCCGGCGTCGGCGTGTGCCTGCAGAAGGCCATGCTCGATCCGCAGGTGGCCGCGCAGCAGAGCGAGACGGTGATGCGCGTCGCGCGCGAGCTGTCGCAGCGCCTGGGCGGCAGCGCGAGCCGAACCGAAGAGGAGCCCGAAGTTCGATGAGCACCGACATCATTCTCGAGACCCGCCGGCTGACGAAGGAGTTCAAGGGCTTCGTCGCGGTGAACCAGGTCGACCTGCGCGTCAAGCGCGGTCACATCCACGCGCTGATCGGCCCGAACGGTGCCGGCAAGACCACCTGCTTCAACCTGCTGACCAAGTTCCTGACGCCGACCAGCGGGCAGATCCTGTTCAACGGCGCCGACATCACCGGCGAGAGGCCGGCGCAGATCGCACGCCGCGGCGTGATCCGTTCGTTCCAGATCTCGGCGGTGTTCCCGCACCTGAGCGTGCTCGAGAACGTGCGCGTCGCGCTACAGCGCAAGCTGGGCACCTCGTTCCACTTCTGGAAGCCCGAGCGTTCGCTGCACGGGCTGAACGACCAGGCGCGTGCGCTGCTCGGCGAGGTCGACCTGGCCGCCTACGCCCAGACGCCGACGGTGGCGCTCAGCTACGGCCGCAAGCGTGCGCTGGAGATCGCCACCACGCTCGCGATGGAGCCCGAGCTGATGCTGCTGGACGAGCCGACGCAGGGCATGGGCCTGGAAGACGTCGACCGCATCCGCCAGCTGATCAAGAAGGTGTCGGCCAACCGCACCATCCTGATGGTGGAGCACAACATGAGCGTGGTATCGAGCATCGCCGACACCATCACGGTGCTGCAGCGCGGCGCGACGCTGGCCGAGGGGCCGTACGCCGAGGTCTCGAAGAACCCGGCGGTGGTGGAGGCCTACATGGGCACCGCCAACGTCGAACTCGCAGGAGCCCATTGAGATGGCCAACCGCTTTCTGGAGGTGCGCGAGCTGCAGGCCTGGTACGGCGAATCGCACGTGCTGCACGGCGTGAACTTCCACGTCGACGAAGGCGAGGTGGTCACGCTGCTCGGCCGCAACGGCGCCGGGCGCACGAGCACGCTGCGCGCCATCATGGGCCTGATCGGCAGCCGCAAGGGCTCGATCCGCATCCGCGGCCAGGAGGCCATCGCGATGCCCACGCACCGCATCGCGCGGCTGGGCATCGGTTACTGCCCGGAAGAGCGCGGCATCTTCTCCAGCCTGTCGGCCGAGGAGAACCTGCTGCTGCCGCCCAAGCTGGCCGAGGGCGGCATGGCGGTCGACGAGATCTACGCGATGTTCCCGAACCTGAAGGAACGCGCCGGCAGCCAGGGCACGCGGCTGTCGGGCGGCGAGCAGCAGATGCTCGCCGTCGCGCGCATCCTGCGCACCGGCGCCAAGCTGCTGCTGCTCGACGAGATCTCCGAGGGCCTGGCCCCGGTGATCGTGCAGAAGCTGGCCGAGATGGTGGTGCTGCTGCGCCGCCAGGGCTACACGATCGTGATGGTGGAGCAGAACTTCCGCTTCGCCGCGCCGCTGGCCGACCGCTTCCTCGTGATGGAGCACGGCCGCATCCTCCAGGAATTCACCCAGGCCCAACTGCCTGACCGCCTGGCCCAGCTCCACGAGTACCTGGGCGTCTGATCCACCAAAGGAGACCTCACATGAAATTGAGACAAATCGCCGCCGCCTGCTCGCTTGCCGCTCTTGCCGCCACCGTTCCTGCCCAGGCGCAGGTGTCGGGCGACGTGATCCGCATCGGCTTCATCACCGACATGTCGGGCCTGTACTCCGACATCGACGGCCCGGCCGGCGCCGAGGCCATCAAGATGGCCATCGCCGATGCCGGCGGCGCCGTCAACGGCAAGAAGGTCGAGCTGGTCGTTGCCGACCACCAGAACAAGGCCGACGTCGCCGCCGCGAAGGCGCGCGAGTGGTTCGACACGCAGGGCGTGGACATGCTGATCGGCGGCACCAACTCGGGCACCAGCCTGGCGATGGCCAAGGTGGCGCTCGAGAAGAAGAAGCCCTTCATCGCGGTGGGTGCCGGCAGCTCGGCGCTGACCAACGAGCAGTGCAGCCCGTACACCATCCACTGGGCCTACGACACGATGGCGCTGGCCAAGGGCACCGGCGGCGCCGTGGTGCGCGCCGGCGGCAAGAGCTGGTACTTCCTGACGGCCGACTACGCCTTCGGCCAGGCGCTGCAGAACGACACCACCAGCGTCGTCAAGGCAGCCGGCGGCAACGTGGTGGGCCAGGTCAAGCACCCGCTGTCGGCCAGCGACTTCTCGTCCTTCCTGCTGCAGGCGCAGTCGAGCAAGGCGCAGATCCTGGGTCTCGCGAACGCGGGCGGCGACACCATCAACGCGGTGAAGGCGGCCAACGAGTTCGGCGTCACGAAGACGATGAAGCTGGCCGGGCTGCTGGTGTTCATCAACGACATCCACTCGCTGGGGCTGAAGACCACGCAGGGCATGTACCTGACCGACAGTTGGTACTGGAACAAGGATGCCGAGACGCGCACCTGGAGCCGCAAGTTCTTCGAGAAGGTCAAGCGCATGCCGTCGTCGCTGCAGGCGGCCGACTACTCGGTGGCGGCCAACTACCTGGCGGCCGTCAAGGCCACCGGCACGGACGATGGCGACAAGGTGCTGGCGCAACTGCACAAGGCCAAGGTCAACGACATGTTCGCGAAGAACGGCACGGTGCGCGAGGACGGCCGCATGGTGCACGACATGTACCTGATGCAGGTGAAGACGCCGGACAAGTCGACCGAGCCGTGGGACTACTACAACGTGGTCGAGACCATCAAGGGCGACGCCGCGTTCACGACCAAGGCCGAGAGCAAGTGCGCTTCCTGGAAGTGACACCCCGCCGTTCGCCCTGAGCAGGGACTGAGCTCGTCGAAGGCCCGTGTCGAAGGGTTGCGCCCCGGCACGAGGGCTTCGACAGGCTCAGGGCGAACGGATTTTTGAGACCTCCCCATGAGTGAAATCTTCGGCATCCCCCTCCAGGCCTTCGCCGGCCAGTTGCTGCTCGGCCTGGTCAACGGCTCGTTCTACGCGATGCTGAGCCTGGGCCTGGCGGTGATCTTCGGCCTGCTCGGCATCGTCAACTTCGCGCACGGCGCGCTGTACATGATCGGCGCCTACGTGGCCTGGATCGCGATGGAGAAATGGGGCATCGGCTACTGGTGGGCGTTGCTGCTCGCGCCGGTGATCGTCGGCGCGCTCGGCGTCGTTATCGAGCGCACGCTGCTCAAGCACCTGTACAAGCTCGACCCGCTGTACGGCCTGCTGCTGACCTTCGGCCTGGCGCTGGTCGCCGAGGGCGTGTTCCGCGACCAGTTCGGCGTCTCCGGCCAGCAGTACAACGTGCCCGAGGCGCTGCAGGGCGCCACCAACCTGGGCTTCATGGTGCTGCCGAACTACCGCGCCTGGGTCGTCGTCGCGTCGCTCACGGTGTGCCTGGGCACCTGGTTCCTGATCGAGAAGACGCGGCTGGGCGCCACGCTGCGCGCCGGCACCGAGAACCCGGCGCTGGTGCAGGCCTTCGGCATCAACGTGCCGCGCATGGTGATGTTCACCTATGCCGGCGGGGCGGCGCTGGCGGCGCTGGCCGGCGTGCTGGCCGCGCCGGTGATCCAGGTGACGCCGCTGATGGGCAGCAACCTGATCATCGTCGTGTTCGCCGTGGTCGTGATCGGCGGCATGGGGTCCATCCTCGGCTCGATCCTGACCGGGCTGATGCTCGGGATCATCGAGGGCCTGACCAAGGTCTTCTACCCCGAGGCGTCCAACATCGTGGTGTTCGTCATCATGGCCATCGTGCTGGTGATCCGGCCGGCCGGCTTGTTCGGCAAGGAGAAGTGAGCGTGGCCACCCCGAACGACAACCTCGACGCCGGCTTCCAGCACAAGGCGCTGATCGCCTGGGGCGTGGTGCTGGCGCTGCTGGTGATCGCGCCCTTCATCGGCGTGTACCCGGTGTTCATGATGAAGGCGCTGTGCTTCGCGATCTTCGCGTGCGCCTTCAACCTGCTGCTCGGCTTCACCGGGCTGCTGTCCTTCGGGCATGCGGCCTTCATGGGCTCGGCGGCCTACATCACCGGCTGGCTGGTGCGCAGCGCCGGCTGGACGCCCGAACTCGGCATCGTCGCCGGCACGCTGGCGGCCGCGGCGCTCGGGCTGGTGGTGGGCCTGATCGCGATCCGCCGGCAAGGCATCTATTTCGCGATGATCACGCTCGCGATGGCGCAGATGATCTACTTCGTCTGCCTGCAGGCGCCGTTCACCGGCGGCGAGGACGGGCTGCAGGGCGTGCCGCGCGGCAAGCTGTTCGGCCTGCTGCCGATGGGCAACGACCTGGCGATGTACTTCTTCGTGCTGGCGGTGTTCGTCGCGGTGTTCCTGCTGATCCTGCGCATCGTGCATTCGCCCTATGGCCAGGTGCTGAAGGCGATCCGCGAGAACGAGCCGCGCGCGATCTCGCTCGGCTACGACGTCGACCGCTACAAGCTGCTGGCCTTCGTGCTGTCCACCGGCATTGCCGGGCTGGCCGGCGCGATGAAGACCTTCGTGCTCGGCTTCGCGACGCTGTCGGACGTGCACTGGTCGCTGTCGGGCGAGGTGATCCTGATGACGCTCCTGGGCGGCATGGGCACGTTCGCCGGGCCGGTGGTCGGGGCGTTCACGATCATCGGGCTGCAGGACTACCTGGCCGATCGCGTCGGCTCGTGGGTCACCGTGATCATCGGCGTGATCTTCGTGGTGTGCGTGATCGCGTTCCGACGCGGGTTCGTCGGCGAACTGATTGCCTGGCAAAAGCGGAAGTAGCCCGGAAGCCCATCCGGGGCATCAGCGCCGCAGCGGCAGCAGGCTCTGCTTCAACTGCCGCAGCACGAAGCTCGACTTGCTGTGCCGGATCCCCGGGATCTTGTACAGCCGCTCGCGCAGCAGCCGTTCGTAGTCGCGCGTGTCGCTGACGGCGATGCGCACGTAGTAGTCGTAGTCGCCCGACACCAGGAAGGCCTCCAGCACCTCGGGGATCGCCTCGAGCGCGCGCCCGAACTCGAACAGCGCCTGGTCGGAGTGGCTGTCCAGCGTCACCTGCACGATCACCGTGTCGGCCAGCCCGATCTGCGCCGGGTTCACGCGCACCGAGTAGCCCTCGATCACGCCGGCCTGTTCCATGCGCTTGATGCGACTCCAGCACGGCGAACTGGTCAAGCCCACCTGCGCGCCGAGCTCGCCCATGCTGATGCGGGCGTCGCGCTGCAGTGCTTCGAGGATCGCGATGTCGAACTTGTCCAGTGTCATGCTGCAGTTTGCCTATGAATCAGCAATATTTGCTGGCAGCATCGTAACCGGCGGAAGTTTCGGCAGCCTTTGCTGCCGATGGCGCGACAAACTGCTGGCATGAATGCGCCCCTTGCCGTTGCCTGCCTGCAGCCTGTCTCCCACGCCCCCAACACGGCCGACCTGCTGGTGGCCACGCTGCTCGAGGCCGGCATCGACACCGCCTTCGGCTACCCCGGCGGCGCGGTGCTGCCGCTGTACGACGCGCTGCACCGCGAGCCGCGGCTGCGCCACGTGCTGGTGCGCCACGAACAGGCAGCTGTGCATGCGGCGCAGGGCTACGCGCGCAGCACCGGCCGCGTCGGCGTGGTGTTCGTCACCTCGGGGCCGGGCATGAGCAACACCACCACCGGGCTGCTCGATGCGCTGTGCGATTCGATCCCGGTGCTGTGCATCAGCGGCCAGGTCGCGACCACGGCGATCGGCACCGATGCGTTCCAGGAATGCGATGCGCTGGGCATCTCGCGGCCGGTGACGAAGTGGAACGTGCAGGTGCGGCGCGCCGAAGCGCTGGTGCCGATGCTGCGCAAGGCGCTCGCGGTGGCTGCGAGCGGCCGGCCCGGGCCGGTGCTGCTCGACCTGCCGAAGGACGTGCAGCAGGCGCCCGCGGTGCCGGTGGCGATGGCGCGGGTGGCGCTGCCGCCGCGCCGGGCCCGGCCGAACAGCTCGCTGCGCCGTGCGGCACAGGCCTTGCGCGAGGCCCGGCGGCCGGTGTTCTATGGCGGCGGCGGGCTGATCAACTCCGGCCCCGCGGCCTGCGAAGCCCTGGCCGAGCTCGTGCGGCATTGCCACGCCCCCTGCACGCTGACGCTGATGGGCCTGGGCGCCTTCCCGGCATCGAGCCCTCAGTTCCTCGGCATGCTGGGCATGCACGGCACGCTGGAGGCGAACCTCGCGATGCACGAGGCCGACCTGGTGGTGTGCATCGGCGCGCGCTTCGACGACCGCGTGACCGGGCGCCTCGACGGCTTCTGCCCGCAGGCGCGCATCGTCCACATCGACATCGATCCGACCTCGATCAACAAGGTCGTCAAGACCGAGGTGCCGCTGGCCGGCGACTGCGCGTGGCTGCTCGCGGCGCTGCTCGGCACGCTCGGCCCCGAGCCGCTGGATCCGCACCGGCTCGACGCCTGGTGGGCACGCATCGAGGGCTGGCGCGCGCGGCGCTCGCTGGCCTTCGACGACACGCCGCGGCAGATCGCACCGCAAGCCCTGATGACCCGCCTGCAGCATGCGCTCGACGGCCGCGACGCGATCGTCTCGACCGACGTCGGCCAGCACCAGATGTGGGCCGCGCAGCACCTGCGCTTCGATGCGCCCCGGCGCTGGCTGACCTCGGGGGGCGCGGGCACGATGGGCTACGGGCTGCCGGCCGCGATCGGCGCGCAGGTGGCGCACCCGCGGCGGCTGGTCGTGTGCGTCAGCGGCGATGCCTCGATCCTGATGAACATCCAGGAGATGTCGACCGCGGTGCAGCACCGCACGCCGGTCAAGGTGGTGCTGATGAACAACGGCTGCATGGGCATGGTGCGGCAGTGGCAGGAACTGGTCCACGACGGGCGCTACAGCCACAGCGACGTGGCGGCGCAGCCGGACTTCGTCGCGCTGGCCCGGGCCTTCGGCTGGCAGGCACGGCGCGTCGAGCGGCGTGACGAGCTTGATGCCGCGCTGGCCGAATGCCTGGCGAGCGAAGGCCCGTTCTTCCTCGACGTGCGCGTGACCGGCGACGAGAACTGCTGGCCGATGATCCCGGCCGGCTGCACGCAGCACGAGATGCTGCTCGGGTCGGCAAGCTGTCGCGAACCGATCAGCCCGGCGCTGCCGCCGCAAAGCTGACGCGCACCAGCAGCCCGCCGCCCGCGCCCTCGCGCAATTCGGCCTCGGCGCCGTGCGCGCGGGCGATGTCGCGCACGATGGCCAGCCCGAGGCCGCTGCCGGACCCGCGGGCGTCGCGCCCGCGCTCGAAGCGGCCCCAGACGCGCTCGCGGTCGGCGGCCGCGATGCCGGGGCCGTCGTCCTCGACCTCGAGCACCGCCCGCCCATCGCGCAGCGCGGTGCGCACCGTGATCGCCGCCGCGGGGCCGGCGTACTCGCAGGCGTTGTGCAGCAGGTTGGCGACCAGCTCGCGCAGCATCAGCTCGTGGCCGATGACCGGCGCGGTGGCCAGCTCGAAGCCGATGTCGTGGGCCTTGACCCACGGCTCGGCCGCCGCGATGCAGACCTCGCGCAGGTCCACCCTGCGCGCACCGGCCAGCGGCGACTCGCTGCCAGCGCGTGCCAGCGCCAGCAGCTGGTTGGCGAGCCGGGCCGCGCGTTCGGCACCCTGGTGGAAGCGCTGCAGCGTGGCCGGCAGCGTGGCGGCGTGCGGGTCGGCCAGCGCCAGCTCGCTCTCGGTGCGCAACACCGTCAGCGGCGTGCGCAGCTGGTGCGCGGCGTTCTCGACGAAGGCGCGCTGCGCGGCCGACGCGGCGTCCAGCCGGCCCAGCAGCCGGTTCAGTGCCAGCACCAGCGGCGCCACCTCCTGCGGCACGCCGGGGGTGTCGACCGGTTGCAGGTTGGCGAGCGAGCGGTGTTCGATGTCGGCACTGAGCCGGCGCAGCGGCAGCAGCCCGCGGCCCACCGCCACCGCGCCCAGCAGCACCAGCGCCAGCGCGAGCGGCAGCAGCGACAGCACGGCGCCGGCCAGCACCGCGCTCTGCGCCTGCCGCCGCTTGGCCAGCGATTCGGCGACCAGCACCGGGCAGCTCTGCGCGCCGCCGCCGCACGGTGCGCCGAAGGCCGCGACGCGCACCGCCTGGCCGCCGAGCACGGCGTCGAAGAACTTCCATTCGCGCGGCTGCAGCGGCGGGCGCAAGGTCATCAGCGGCGCATCGCCGCTCAGCAGCCGCGCATCGGGCGCCGCGACGGCGAAGTAGACGCGATCGTAGAGGTCGGTGCGCAAGGCCTTGTCGGTCTGCGCGTTCAGTGCCAACGAGACCTCGCCCTGCCGCTCGACCAGCAGGTCGGACAGCGCGACGGCGGTGCCGGTGAGCGCGCGGTCCAGCGAATCGAGCGCCGGCCGCACCGTCATCACGTACATCAGCCCCGCGGCCAGCGGCACCAGGCCGAGCAGCGGCAGCAGCAGCCACACCAGCAGCCGGCGCCGGATGCTGCCGGCCGGTCGCAACGGGGCGGTCGTCACGCGGGGTCGCCTTCCTCGAGCAGGTAGCCCAGGCCGCGCACCGTGCGGATGCGCAGGCCCGCGCGCTCGACCTTGCCGCGCAGCCGCGACACCTGCAGGTCGACCGCGTTGCCCGAGGTGGCGGCGCCCCAGTCGGGCACCATGGCCACCAACTGCTCGCGCGGCACGATCTTGTCGGCCTTCAGCATCAGGTACTGCAGCAGCGCGAACTCGCGCGGCGACAGGCCGAGCGGCTGGCCGTCGACGAAGCCGCGCAGCGCGCGCAGGTCCAGCCGCAGGCGGCCGAGCGACAGCACGTCGTCGAGCCGCGCCTCGCTGCGCCGCACCAGCGCCCGCGAGCGGGCCACCAGCTCGCTGAGCGCGAACGGCTTCACCAGGTAGTCGTCGGCGCCGGCTTCGAGGCCGCGCACCCGGTCTTCCACCGCGTCGCGCGCGGTCAGCATCAGCACCGGCACGCGCGAGCCCTGCGCGCGGGCGCGGCGCAGCGTCTCGAAGCCGTCGATGCCCTGCAGGCCGATGTCGAGGATCAGCAGGTCGTAGGCATCGCGCTGCAGCGACAGCGCGACCGGTTCGCCGCGCGCGGTGTGGTCGACGCGCCAGCCCTGGGCGCGCAGCGCGTTCGACGTGGACTCGGCCAGCGGCGCGTCGTCTTCGACCAGCAGGATGTGCATGGCCGGCGCGGCGTCAGGCGGCGACCGGGTGGATCGCGATCGTGCGCGAGCGCAGCTGGCCGCAGCCGCCGTCCACCTGCTGGCCGGCCGACTCGCGCAGCGTGGTCAGCACGCCGCGGCCGTGCAGCGTGCGCGCGATGGCCTGGGCGCGTTCCGGGCTCGGGCGCCGGAAGTCCAGGCCCTCGTTGGCGTTGTACGGGATCATGTTCATGATCGCGTACTTGCCGCGCAGCAGCCGCACGATGCCGTCGATCTCGTCGTCGCCGTCGTTGATGCCGGCCAGCAGCGTCCACTGGTACTGGATCGGGTAGCCGGTGCGGCGCGCATAGCGTTCGCCGAGCTCGACCAGCTCGTCGGGCGCGATGCGCGGCGCGCGCGGCAGCAGCTGCTCGCGCAGCGCTGCCTTGGTGGTGTGCAGCGACAGCGCCAGCGCCGGCTTCACCGGGCCTTCGGGCAGGCGCTCGAAGACGCGGTGGTCGCCGACGGTCGAGAAGACGAGGTTCTTGTGCCCGATGCCGCCGGCGCTGCCGAGCAGGTCGATCGCCTCCATCACGTTGTCGAGGTTGTGCGCCGGCTCGCCCATGCCCATGAAGACGACCTTCCTGACCGGCCGGCGCGCGCGGGCCAGCGCGACCTGGGCCACGATCTCGGCGCTGCCGACCTGGCGCAGCAGGCCGTCGCGGCCGGTCATGCAGAACAGGCAGCCGACCGCGCAACCGACCTGGGTCGACACGCAGACGCCGTCGCGCGGCAGCAGCACGCTCTCGAGGGCCTGGCCGTCGGCCAGTTCGACCAGCAGGCGCGCCGAGCCGTCGTCCGCCGGGTGCTCCGAGCGCACGCGCACCAGGCCGCCGAGCTGCTCGAGCAGCGCCGGCAGGGCCTCGCGCAGCGCGAGCGGCAGGAAGTCTTCGGGCCGGCGCTTGCCGGCATCCTGCGGCAGCGCGCGCGACCACTGGCGCAGCACGCGTTCTTCGTGGACGGGCTTGGCACCGTGTTCACGCAGCAGGTGGCGGAGGGTGGAGATGCGCATGGGGACGGGGACAGCGGATCGACAGTGTAGGGAAGTTGGCGGACCCGCCCGCGCCAATTCTGTAGAAAGTAAGGAGCACAAGGCGCCATCGCCTGCCTAGCATCGCGCGGCGTGCCCGAGCTGTTGGGGCTGATTCCAACCCATCCCGAGGAGCTCCTTCATGGCCCTTCCTTCCGACAAGAGAACCGTCGTCGCCTTCCCGCGCCGGCACGTGCCCGCGCAGCAGGTCATCCTGGCCATCGTCCGCTCGACCCCGATCCCGCCGGCGCCCGAAGTCTCCCCCGAGACGCGGCCTGCGCGCCGGTTCGCCGGTCCCGACACGATTCCACTGAAGCAGACCCTCGACAGCTACCGCCGGCAGATCCAGTGCGCCGGCACCGAGCGCAGCGAAGAGGTCTGCAGCCGCATCGCCGAACGGCTCGAAGACGAGCTCGCCCGCTGCCCGCAGATGCCGTCCGCCCATGTGGCCTTCTTCGCCGACCTGCTGTCCGTGCCCGCGCTCTTCGCCACGGCCGGCGTCTGGAACTTCCTGCTCGTCCTCGGCACGCAGCGGCACACCCTCCTGCTGACGGACTTCAGGCGCCTGGGCCTGTGTGTCGCGCAATGCTACGGGCACTACGAAGACGAAGACCTGTGCCTGGCGGTCTGCGACTTCATCGCCAGGCACTTCCTCTGGGAGGATGCGGCCTCGCTGCTGATGCGGCTCAAGATGATGGAAGCGTGCAAGGCCGAACGGCTCCAGGGCATGGCCGACGACGGCCTGCGGATCCTCGCGGCGCGCCGTTCGCACGGTTCGCGCGGTCCGTTCAGCCCTCCGTCATCGCCCCACAACTCAGGTTGACGACACTGGCGGTGATCGCTCCGGCCCGGTCCGATGCCATGAAGGCGGCCGTCTCGGCCACTTCGTCCAGCGTCGGCAAGCGCTTCAGCAAGGTCGCCGCACGGCCGCGCTCGGCCAGCATGGCGTCGATGCCGAGCCCGGCATGGGCCGCGACCTGGCGGAACACCTCTCGCGCATGCGTGCCGTGCTGCTGCGCCTCGGGGATCGCATCGGGCCGCAGGCACAGCACCCGCACCCCGTGCCCGCCCAGCTCGCCCGCCAGGTGCCGCGTCATCGCCTCCACCGCCGCGCAGGCCGCGCCGTAGCCCATGAAGCCGGCGCCCGCCATGCGCGAGCCCGGTGTCGACAAGGTCATGATCACGCCCGAGCGCTGCTTCACCATCTGCCGCGCGACGGCGCGCGCCGTCAGGAAGTTGGTGCGCGTGTACGCATGCAGCGGCAGCGCGTACTCGTCGAACGACAGCTGCGCGAGCGGCGTGCCCTGCACGTGCGCGATGCCCACCGCATTCAACGYGATGTCGATGTGCCCCAGGCGCGCGGCCAGGGCCTCGACATGGCCCTCGACCGCCTGCTCGTCCAGCGCATCCAGCCACGCCGTCTCGACCGACCCGCCCGCGTCGGCGATCTGGCGGGCCACCGCATGCAGCCGTGAAGGCGTGCGTGCCACCAGCACCACGTGCGCGCCCTCGCGGGCCATCGCGCGCGCCACCGCGCTGCCGATGGCGCCGCTGCCGCCGTGGATCACGGCATTCCGGTTCTCCAGCATCATGAACATCCCCTTGCGATCGGTCGCTGCGGATTGCAGCGCCCCCAGGACGTTCGGCAACGCCGGATTCCGACACCGACCGACACCTACCGGCACCTACCGACACCTACGATGTGCGCGCCGGCACCACGCCGGGGTCGAACCAGTTCAGCGGCCGCAGCTCGAAGCGCGCGCCGTCGAACGCCAGCTGCCGCACGCAGGCCAGGGCCTCGTCCTCGGTCTCGCAGTCCACGGTGTAGAGGCCCATCAGCTGTTCCTTGCTCTCGGCGAACGGGCCGTCGATCAGCAAGGTCTCGTGCCCGGCTCGCCCCTGCAGCACCGTGCCGCGCCGCGGCACCAGCCGCATCACCGGGCCCAGCCGACCCTGCTCGCCCAGCTGTTCGCGCAATCCGGCGTGGCGGCCCAGGACGTCGGCCTCCTCGGCCGGCGTCCAGGCGTCGACCTGCGATTCGTGGCCGTAGATCAGGATCGAATAAAGCATCGGCAATCTCCTCAGGCCATCGGTCGTGCCGTGCCGCGTGGTGCCACCGGGCCACCCAGCCCGTCCAGCTCGGCGCGGATGTGCGCCGCTTCGGCCGCGCTGCGCGCCAGCGAGATGGCGCGTCGCAGCGCCTCGCGTGCCTCGTCCGGCCGCTCCAACTGCTTCAGCAACGCCCCGCGTACGCCGTGGAAATGGAAGTAGTCCGCCAGCGGCTCGGCCAGCGGCGCGATCAAGGCCAGCGCGGCCGCCGGTCCGTCGACCTTGCCGACCGCCACCGCCCGGTTCAGCGTCACCACCGGCGACGGCTGCAGCCGTTCCAGTACGTCATACAGGCGCGCAATCTCCGCCCAGTCGGTGGCCTTCGCATCGGCCGCCTGGCAATGCACCGCGGCGATCGCCGCCTGCACCGGGTACGGGCCGGGCGGACCGCGGCGCAGCGCCTGCTCCACCAGGCCCAGCCCCTCGGCGATGCGCCCGGCGTGCCACAGCCGCCGGTCCTGCGCCTCGAGCAGCACCAGCGCACCATCCGCCGCGACCCGTGCCGGCGTGCGCGCATGCTGCAACAGCATCAGCGCGAGCAGCCCCTGCACCTGCGCATCGCCGGCAAACAGCTGCACCAGCAAGCGGCCCAGGCGGATCGCCTCGTCGCACAGCGGCGCACGCACCGGCTGCGTGCCGCCGCTGGCCGAGTAGCCCTCGTTGAACAGCAGGTAGACGCTGGTGCACACGGTGGCCAGTCGCGCGTCGCGCTCGGCCACGCCGGGGGTGTCGAACGGGATGCCCGCCGTCGCGATGCGCTTCTTGGCCCGCGTGATGCGCTGTTCCATCGCGGCTTCGCCGACCAGGAAGGCGCGGGCGATCTCGCGCACCGACAGGCCGCAGACGATGCGCAGCGCCAGCGCGATCTGCTGCGTCGCCGGCAGCACCGGGTGGCAGCAGACGAACAGCAGGCGCAGCAGGTCGTCGCGGTAGTGCGCCTCGTCCAGCTGTCCCGCCAGGCGCTCCAGCGCGTCGTCGTGCGGATCGGCGAAGGTGTCGCCATCGGGCAGCGGCTCATCGCGCTGGCGCCGTCGCAGTTCGTCCAGCGCGGCGTTGCGCCCGACGAAGATCAGCCAGGCCGTCGGGTCGCGCGGCGGGCCCTGGGCCGGCCAGTGCTGCAGCGCGCGCAGGCTCGCCTCCTGGAAGGCCTCTTCGGCGGTGTCGAGGTCGCGGAAGTAGCGCAGCAGCGCGGCCACGGCGCGTGGCCGGGCACCGGCCAGCATGGCGGCGATGGCGTCCAGCTCGCCGGACGCGGGAACGAGGTCGGCGTGGGTCATGGTGTCCCCAAGGACGCACGAGTATGCGTCGGGCCGACATCCCGCTGCGGAAATCCGCCGTTCACGCTGCCGCTGCTTCGCTTCGCGCCGGGCGGCAGCGTTTCGTCGCAGCGCGGCTGCACCGGGCGGGCCGTGTCGCCAGCATGCCGGACATCACCACCTCCACGGAGACCGCCATGCACCCGACCCCTCGCCGCGCCATCGCGCTGGCCGCCCTGTCATTCGGCCTGCTGGCCGCCGCCCAGGCGGCGCCCGACGCGCAGTTCGAGCCTGCATTCCAGCTCTTCAACCAGGCCTCGGCCGGCGACAAGGGCGCCATCGACGGTGCCGCCGAGGCTTTCGCCAGGCTGCTGCAGGCCGAGCCCGACAGCCCGGTGCTGATGGCCTACAGCGGCGCCAGCACCGCGCTGCAGGCGCAGACGACGCTGCTGCCGTGGAAGAAGATGAGCCTGGCCGAAGACGGCCTGGCGCGCATCGACAAGGCGCTCGCACTGCTGACGCCGGCGCATGACGCGATCGGCCAGCACCGCACGCCGGCCAGCCTGGAGACGCGCTTCATCGCTGCCAACACCTTCCTGTCGGTGCCGGACTTCATGCACCGCGGCGCGCGCGGCGGCAAGCTGCTGGCCGAGGTGCTGGCCAGCCCGCTGTTCGCGCAGGCGCCGCTCGGCTTCCAGTCGGCGGTGTGGATGCGCGCCGGCGCGCAGGCCGCCAAGGAGAACCGCGTGCCCGAGGCGCGCCAGTTCTTCGAGCAGGTGGTGCAGCGCAACGGCCCGCAGGCCGAGCGCGCCCGCGCCGCGCTGCAGGGCCTGCCGTCGTGAGCGGCCATGCCGTCGAGCTGCGCGGGGTGCACAAGACCTACCGCCTCGGCCAGCACGTGATCCCGGCGCTGCAGGGCATCGACCTGTCGGTGGCGCGCGGCGAGCTGCTCGCATTGACGGGTCCTTCGGGCAGCGGCAAGAGCACCCTGCTCAACCTGTGCGGGCTGATCGACGGCGCCGATGCGGGCGAGATCGCGATCGACGGGCAGGCCGTCACCGGCCTGGACGAGACGCAGCGCACGCTGCTGCGCCGCGACGCCCTCGGCTTCGTGTTCCAGGGCTTCAACCTGGTGCCGGTGATGACGGTGGCCGAGAACGTCGACTACCCGCTGTTCCTGGCCGGCGTGCCGGCGGCCGAGCGGCGCGAGCGTGTCGCCGCGCAGCTGCTGGCCGTGGGGTTGCACGACCACGCAGCACACCGGCCCGATGCGCTGTCGGGCGGGCAGCGCCAGCGCGTCGCGATCGCGCGCGCGCTGGTCAAGCGGCCCAAGCTGGTGATCGCCGACGAGCCGACCGCCAGCCTCGATTCGCACACCGCCGACCAGGTGCTGCAGCTGATGCGCGAGCGCGGGCATGCCGAGGGCGCGGCCTTCGTGATCGCGACGCACGACGAACGGCTGACGCGTCGCTGCGACCGCGTGGTCGCGTTGCGCGACGGGAGGCTGCTGTGAAGTGGCTCAAGTTTGCCTGGCTCAACACGCTGCGCAACCGCCGCCGCTCGCTGGTCACCGTCGCGATCGCGGCGCTCGGCACCGCGGCCATCCTGCTGGCCGGCGGCTTCGCGCTGTCGACCTACCAGGCGCTGGCCCAGGCGGCGGCCCGCAGCAGCGGCCACCTGGTGGTCGGCCGGCCCGACCAGTTCACGCAGGACGAGGACACGCCGCTGCAGCACGGCCTGGACGACGCCGCCGGCCTGCGCGCCCGGCTGCTCGCCGACCCGGCCGTGCGCCACGTGCTGCCGCGCGTCGAGTTCAGCGGGCTGATCAGCAACGGCGACAAGTCGACCGTGATGATGGCCAGCGGCGTCGACCCCGACGGCGAGTTCTCGGTGAAGGGCCCGTTCCTGTCGATGACGGCCGGCGAGGTGCTGGCCGGCGGCGACAGCGCCCAGGTGATGCTGGGCGAGGGCCTGGCGCGCAGCCTGAAGGCCCGGCCCGGCAGCAGCCTCACGCTGCTGGCCAGCACCACCGACGGCGCGCTGAACGCGCTCGACGTGCGCGTGAAGGGCGTCTTCTCGACCGGCGTGCCCGAGATCGACAAGCGCCTCGTCTACACCGACCTCGGCACCGCGCAGAAGCTGCTGAACACCACGCGCGTGTCGACGCTCGGCGTGTTCCTCGACCGCATGGCGTCCACGCCGGCCGCGCAGCAGCGCGTGGCGGCGCTGTTCCCCGCGCTCACGGTGCAGACCTGGCTCGACCAGGCCTTCTTCTACCGCTCGGTGCGCGACCTCTACAACCGCATCTTCGGCGCGCTCGGGCTGATCATCGGCGTGATCGTCGTCTTCGTCGTCGCCAACGCGATGGCGATGGCCATCATCGAGCGCACCCGCGAGATCGGCACGCTGCGCGCGCTCGGCACGCTGCCGTCGCAGCTGCTGCGCACGCTGGCGCTCGAAGGCATGCTGCTGGGCGGCAGCGGCGCGCTGCTGGGCGCCTGCCTGGCCGGTGCGGTGTCGCTGCTGCTGTACGTGGTGCCGCTGCAGATGCCGCCGCCGCCGGGGCGTTCCACCGGCTACCCGCTGACGATCGCCGTCGACCCGCTGATGTTCGCGCTGACGGTGGCCGGGATGCTGCTGCTCGCGATGGCCGCATCGGCCGCGGTCGCGCGCAAGACCGTGCACACGCCGGTGGTCGATGCGCTGGCCCACACCTGAAAGGACTTCCCCATGAAACGCCTCCTCGCGTTGGCGGGCCTCGCGCTCGCGCTGTCTGCCCAGGCCCAGGACGTCCCCGCGCTGCTGAAGGCCGCCGACCGCTACCGCATGAGCAGCGACAACCTGCAGGTCGACACGCTGATCGGCGTCTTCAACAGCGACGGCTCGCCCGACAAGGAACGCCGCTACACCGTGTTCGCGCAGGCCGGCCACCGCTCGCTGGTGCTGATGCAGAGCCCGGCCGAGAAGGGCCAGAAGGTGCTGATGCTGGGCGACGACTTCTGGCTGCTGATGCCGAACAGCCAGCGCCCGCTGCGCATCACGCCGATGCAGAAACTGCTGGGCGATGCGTCGACCGGCGACATCGCGACGCTGAGCTGGGCCGACGACTACGGCGGCCGCGTCGTCGGCGAAGAGCGCTGCGGTGACGCGCCCTGCCTGCACCTGAGCCTGTCGGCCAACCGCAAGGGCGTCACCTACCAGCGCATCGAGCTGTGGCTGGGCACGAAGCAGCACGAGCCGCTGAAGGCCGAGCTGTACGTGCAGTCGGACAAGCTGGCCAAGCAGGCGGGCTTCGTGTTCGACAAGCCTGCCGCGCCGACCCAGGTGACCGAGATGGTGCTGCGCGACCAGCTGAGCAACCACAAGGAGACGCGGGTGCGCTACGTGTCGCGCCAGCCGCGCAGCGTGCCCGAGGCCTGGCTGAACCCGATGTTCCTGGCGCGCAACCCGGCGCTGGATTGACGTGCGCTCCTTGATCGTGATCGCGGGCCTGTGGGGGCTCGCAGGCAGCGCCATGGCCGACGACGAGTTCGGCGGGCACGCCCGCGCGCGTTGGGAGGATGTGCAGGGCACGGCCCCGCCGAGCGCCGCGACGCTGGACACCGAGCTGCACGGCCGCTGGAGGGCGCTGAGCGGCAACCTCGTGTTCACGCAGCAACGGCCCGAAGGGGGTGCATGGCGCAGCGATGCCCGCGTCAACGAGCTGTACGCCTCGGGCGATGCGCTCGGCTGGCAATGGAGCGCCGGCCGCAAGATCGTCGCCTGGGACGTCGGCTACGGGTTCCGTCCGAACGACGTGGTGCAGCAGGAGCAGCGGCGCACGCTGCTGCCGGCCACGCCTCAGGGCAGGGCGGTGGTGCAGGCCGAGCACTTCGATGCGCAGGCCGCCTGGACGCTGGTGTGGGTCAACCCGCAGCGGCGCGGCGACCCCGGCACCGGCGGCGACGAAGAGGCACTGGCCGGGCGCGCCTACCGCCACGTCGGCGCGGCCGATTGGCATGCGTTCGCGCGCGCCGGCGAGCACACCCGGGGCAGCCTCGGGCTGGCCACCTCGTGGGTCGCGACCGACAGCCTCGAGCTGCACGCCTCGGCGCGCCGCGCCGGCGCGATCGACGTCACGCAGGCCCTGGCCGGCAGCACCTGGACCGGCGAGAACAAGCTCAGCCTCACGGCCGAGGCCTGGTTCGACGGCAGCGCCGCGCCCGTGCCCTTGCGCAGAAATGTGTATCTGCGTGCAGCCTGGGACCACGAAGGCTGGCAACCTGTGGTCGACTTGCTGCTGACGCCGGCCGACCGCGGCCGCATCGCCACCGCGGCGCTCGGCTGGCAGGGCGACCGCTGGCGCTTCGATGCCGGCGTGCGCTGGGTCGGCGGGCCGGACGAGGCCGTCATCGCGCACTCGCCAACCCGGCGGATCGTGTATTTCGCCGCCACCTGGCCGTTCTGACCCGGGTCGCCCTCGCTTCACACCGATCGTTACTGGTATTACTATGGTATTGCCTGGTAGCTGATTGGTTCCATGAGCCAATCCTTCATCGACTTGCGAGGGAGATCCCATGTTCAACGCACCCCACAAACTGCGGCTGCTGGCCGCACTGGCGACCTCGGTGGCCGCCGTGTCCGCCTACGCCGCGTACCCGGCCTGGAAGCCGGACACCTTCTATGCGGCCGGCACGGTGGTCTCGTACAACGGGCACGACTACCGCGCCCTCGTGAGCCAGACCGACTACACCAGCACCGGCTGGAACCCGACCAACACCAGCCTGTGGACCGACCTCGGCGCGAGCAGCGGGACGCCGCCCGCCCCGGCCCCCGCGCCGACGCCGCCGGCCCCGGC
>NZ_JBFUEB010000073.1:0-34541 GCF_056404395.1 Rhizobacter sp. P2_D12
CGTACTTGGACAGCGCAGCTCGCGCACTTCCATCTCGACCAGCTCCAGCAGCTCGGCATCATCGACCATGTCGCACTTGTTCATGAACACGATGATGTACGGCACGCCCACCTGGCGCGCCAGCAGGATGTGCTCGCGCGTCTGCGGCATCGGGCCGTCAGCGGCCGACACCACCAAGATCGCGCCGTCCATCTGCGCCGCGCCCGTGATCATGTTCTTCACGTAGTCGGCGTGCCCCGGGCAGTCCACGTGCGCATAGTGACGGTTCGCCGTCTCGTACTCCACGTGCGCCGTGTTGATCGTGATGCCGCGCGCCTTCTCTTCCGGCGCCGCGTCGATCTGGTCGTACGCCTTCGCCTCGCCGCCGAACTTCGCCGACAACACCGTCGTGATCGCCGCCGTCAGCGTCGTCTTGCCATGGTCCACGTGACCAATCGTCCCCACGTTCACGTGCGGCTTGGTCCGCTCGAATTTGCCTTTTGCCATTTCAGATTCTCCGTATCAAAGAGCACTTCCAGTGCTGGGTTTAAGGTCTCCGCCGCCCGCTGGGTTCGCGCGCCACTGGCATCGCGCGAAGCAGACGACGAAGACCGGCTTCGTCTAACTGAACTGATTACTTGCCGCGGGCGGTGATGATCGCGTCGGCCACGTTCTTCGGAGCTTCGCTGTAGTGCTTGAACTCCATCGTGTACGTGGCACGGCCTTGCGACATCGAGCGCAGCGTGGTCGAGTAGCCGAACATCTCCGACAGCGGAACCTCGGCCTTGATGACCTTGCCACCGCCGGGCATGTCGTCCATGCCCTGCACCATGCCGCGCCGCGAGGACAGGTCGCCCATCACGTTGCCGGCGTAGTCTTCCGGGGTCTCGACTTCCACCGCCATCATCGGCTCGAGGATGACCGGGCTGGCCTTGCGGCAGCCGTCCTTGAAGCCGAGCGACGCGGCCATCTTGAACGCGTTTTCGTTCGAGTCGACCTCGTGGTACGAACCGAAGATCAGCGTGACCTTCACGTCGACCACCGGGAAGCCGGCCAGCACGCCGTTCGGCAGCGAGTCTTCGACGCCCTTCTTCACCGCGGGGATGAATTCGCGCGGCACCACGCCGCCCTTGATGGCGTCGACGAACTCGAAGCCCTTGCCCGGCTCCTGCGGCTCGATGTTCAGCACGACGTGGCCGTACTGGCCCTTGCCGCCCGACTGGCGCACGAACTTGCCTTCGACGTCGGTCGCCGACTTGCGGATGGTTTCGCGGTAGGCCACCTGCGGCTTGCCGACGTTGGCCTCGACGCCGAATTCGCGCTTCATGCGGTCGACGATGATTTCCAGGTGCAGCTCGCCCATGCCGGAAATGATGGTCTGGCCCGATTCTTCATCGGTGCGCACGCGGAACGACGGGTCTTCCTGGGCCAGGCGGCCCAGCGCGATGCCCATCTTCTCCTGGTCGGCCTTGGTCTTCGGCTCGACGGCCTGCGAGATCACCGGCTCCGGGAAGATCATCTTCTCGAGCGTGATGATCGCTTCCGGATCGCACAGCGTTTCGCCGGTCGTCACGTCCTTCAGGCCCACGCAGGCGGCGATGTCGCCGGCCAGGATTTCCTTGATTTCCTCACGCTGGTTGGCGTGCATCTGCAGGATCCGGCCGATGCGCTCCTTCTTGCCGCGGATCGGGTTGTAGACCGAGTCGCCCGACTTCAGCACGCCCGAGTAGACGCGCACGAAGGTCAGCTGGCCGACGTACGGGTCGGTCATCAGCTTGAACGCCAGCGCAGCGAACTTCTCGCTGTCGTCGGCCTTGCGGGTCGTGTCCTTGTCGTCTTCGTCGTGGCCCGGCACCGGCGGGATGTCGATCGGCGACGGCATGAAGTCGATCACGGCGTCGAGCATGCGCTGCACGCCCTTGTTCTTGAACGCGGTGCCGCACAGCATCGGCTGGATCTCGGTCGCGATCGTGCGGGTGCGGATGCCCTGCTTGATCTCGGCCTCGCTCAGGTCGCCCGACTCGAGGTACTTGTTCATCAGGTCTTCGCTGGATTCAGCGGCGGCCTCGATCATGTTCTCGCGCCACTTCTGGGCATCCGCCTGCAGCTCGGCCGGGATGTCCTTGTAGTCGAACTTCATGCCCTGCGAGGCCTCGTCCCAGATGATCGCCTTCATCTTGATCAGGTCGATCACGCCGGTGAAGTTGTCTTCGGCGCCGATGGGGATCACGATGGGCACCGGGTTCGCCTTCAGGCGCGCCTTCATCTGGTCATAGACCTTGTAGAAGTTCGCACCGGTGCGGTCCATCTTGTTGACGAACGCGAGGCGGGGCACCTTGTACTTGTTGGCCTGGCGCCAGACGGTTTCCGACTGGGGCTGCACACCGCCCACGGCGCAATACACCATGCACGCGCCGTCGAGCACGCGCATCGAGCGCTCGACCTCGATCGTGAAGTCGACGTGCCCCGGGGTGTCGATGATGTTGATGCGGTGCTCGGGATGGTTCAGCTCCATGCCCTTCCAGAAGCAGGTCGTCGCGGCCGACGTGATGGTGATGCCGCGCTCCTGTTCCTGCTCCATCCAGTCCATCGTGGCGGCGCCATCGTGCACTTCACCGATCTTGTGGTTCACGCCTGTGTAGAACAGGATGCGCTCGGTGGTCGTGGTCTTGCCGGCGTCGATGTGCGCCGAGATGCCGATGTTGCGATAGCGCTCGATGGGGGTCTTGCGGGCCATGATGGCACTCCAAATGCAGGGGCCGCTCGCGGGTTCGTGTAAACCCGAAGAGCGGCCGGGGACGGGGGACTTCGTTCTTAGAAGCGGAAGTGCGAGAACGCCTTGTTGGCGTCCGCCATGCGGTGCACTTCGTCGCRCTTCTTCATCGCGCCGCCACGGCCTTCGACGGCCTCCAGCAGCTCGTTCGCGAGGCGCTGGGCCATCGACTTCTCGCCGCGCTTGCGGGCCGACTCCTTCAACCAGCGCATGGCCAGGGCCACGCGGCGGACGGGGCGAACTTCCACGGGAACTTGGTAGTTCGCACCGCCAACGCGGCGTGACTTCACTTCGACCATCGGCTTGATGTTGTTCAGCGCGACCGTGAAGATCTCCAGCGGGTCCTTGCCCGACTTCTTCTCGACCTGTTCCAGTGCACCGTAGATGATGCGTTCGGCAACGGCCTTCTTGCCCGACTCCATGATCACGTTCATGAACTTGGAGAGGTCAACCGAGCCGAATTTCGGATCGGGGAGGATCTCACGCTTGGGTACTTCGCGACGACGAGGCATAGCTCTTCCTTTTCTCTTCAGTTGGCACGGGCATCGCTGCCTGGGCCTTGGTCACCACGACAGCGCACCTGGCGCCGGGGTTTCCACTTACTCGGCCGACACAGGCCGAATTCTTCGACAGCCCTCAGGCCGCCCTTTGCTGTTTGCCGAAGGGCCTCAACCCTTCTTCGGGCGCTTCGCACCGTACTTGGAGCGCGACTGCTTGCGGTCTTTCACGCCTTGCAGGTCGAGCGAGCCGCGCACGATGTGGTAGCGAACACCCGGCAGATCCTTGACACGGCCGCCGCGCACGAGCACGACGCTGTGCTCTTGCAGGTTGTGGCCTTCGCCGCCGATGTAGGAAATGATCTCGAACCCGTTGGTCAGGCGAACCTTGGCCACTTTACGCAGCGCCGAGTTCGGCTTCTTGGGGGTCGTGGTGTACACGCGGGTGCAGACGCCGCGGCGCTGCGGTCCGCCCTGCAGCGCAGGCGACTTGGACTTCGTGGCCTCGGTCTCGCGACCGTGACGCACGAGTTGATTGATGGTTGGCATGTTGGTAACTTGTTCCCGTTTGAAGTCACATCTCTTTCGGAAGCAGCGTTGCGCTCCTCCGGGGGGCGTGGCCGAACGATCGGAGGCAAGCGCGAAAGCTTGCGGGATCGGGGGCCGCCCGTCAAAAGAGCGAAAGCAGGAACTGCCGAAAAGCCTGCGATTATATTCAGAGCCCTGTGCTGCCGCAAGCAAGGGCCTCTCGTGTTTCCCGTGTTCCGTTTCGATCCGCCCCGTGCCGTGCTGGACACCAATGTGGTGCTCGACTGGCTGGTGTTCGGCAACCCGGCGGTGCGGCCGATCGCCCAGGCGCTCGAAAGCGGCCGGCTGCAATGGGTGGCCACGGCGGCCATGCGCGACGAGCTGGCCGAGGTGCTGCGCCGCGGCTTGCCACGCCAGCCTCAGGTCGACCTCGATCGGGTCTGGTTGATTTGGAGTGCATGCGCTCACATCAAGGACGATCCGCCGGCACCGGGCCTGGATGCTCCGCTGCGCTGCACCGACCGCGATGACCAGAAGTTCATCGATTTCGCGCTGCAYGGCGCCGACTGGCTGCTCACCCGCGACCGCGCCGTGCTGCGGCTGTCGCGCCGGGCCCGGCCCCGCGGCCTGCAGATCCTGACGCCCGAGGCCTGGTCGGCGCTGCAATGAAAAAGGCCGCCCGAAGGCGGCCTTTCAGCTGAAGGAGCAATCGCTCACTCGGCCGTATCGCCACCGGCTTCCGCCGGCGTTTCCTGCACCGAAGCGAATTCCTCCGCCTCCTGCATCGCGATCGCGCGGCGTTCCGCGTCGTCCATCTCTTCCTTGACGCGGCGTGCGTCGTGGAAGGCCATGCCGGTGCCGGCCGGGATCAGGCGCCCGACGATGACGTTCTCCTTCAGGCCACGCAGCTCGTCGCGCTTGCCCATGATGGCAGCCTCGGTGAGCACGCGGGTGGTTTCCTGGAAGGACGCGGCCGAGATGAAGCTGTCGGTCGACAGCGACGCCTTCGTGATGCCCAGCAGCACGTCGGCATGCGTCGCGATCATCTTGCCTTCGGCCAACATCTTGTCGTTGGTGTCCAGCAGCTCCGAACGCTCCACCTGCTCGCCGACGATGTACGCCGTGTCGCCCGGGTTGACTATCTGCACGCGACGCAGCATCTGGCGAACGATCACCTCGATGTGCTTGTCGTTGATCTTCACGCCCTGCAGGCGGTAGACGTCCTGCACTTCGTCGACGATGTAGCGCGCCAGTTCCTCGATGCCCAGCAGGCGCAGGATGTCCTGCGGATCGGCCGGGCCGTCGACGATCGACTCGCCCTTGTTGACCACCTGGCCTTCGTGGACCACGATGTTCTTTTCCTTGGGCACCAGCTCTTCGTAGACCTTGCCTTCCGGATCGGTGATCTGCAGGCGCACCTTGCCCTTGGTCTCCTTGCCGAATGACACCGTGCCGGTCATCTCGGCCAGCGTGCCCTTGTCCTTCGGGCTGCGCGCCTCGAAGAGCTCGGCCACGCGCGGCAGACCGCCGGTGATGTCGCGGGTCTTCTGGCCTTCGACCGGGATGCGCGCCAGCACTTCGCCCGGGGCGAGGTCCTGCCCGTCACGCACCTGGATCAGCGAGCCGACCTGGAAGCCGATCGTCACCGAGTGGTCGGTGCCGGGGATCTTCACCTCGTTGCCGGCGGCGTCCAGCAGCTTGACCTGCGGGCGAACCACCTTGGCGGCGCCGCGGCGCTTCGGGTCGATCACCACCAGCGTCGACAGGCCGGTCACTTCGTCGACCTGCTTGGCCACCGTCACGCCTTCCTCGACGTTCTCGAACTTCGCCTTGCCGGCGAACTCGGTGATGATCGGGCGGGTCAGCGGGTCCCAGTTGGCGAGCACCGTGCCGGCCTTCAGCTGCTGGTCGGGCTTGATGTTCAGGATCGCGCCGTACGGCACCTTGTGGCGCTCGCGCTCGCGGCCGTGCTGGTCGGCGATGATGATTTCACCCGAACGCGAGATCACGACCAGGTCGCCCTTGCCGTTGGTCACGTAGCGCATCGTCGCGTTGAAGCCGATGTGGCCATCGGACTTCGCATCGACGCTGGACGCCACCGCCGCACGCGAAGCCGCGCCGCCGATGTGGAACGTGCGCATCGTCAGCTGCGTGCCCGGCTCGCCGATCGACTGCGCCGCGATCACGCCGACCGCTTCGCCGCGGTTCACCAGGCCGCCGCGGCCCAGGTCGCGGCCGTAGCACTTGCCGCACAGGCCGAAGCGCGTGCCGCAGGTCAGCGCGGTGCGCACCTTGACCTCGTCGACGCCGGCGGCCTCGAGGTCGTCGAGCGCGTCTTCGTCGAGCATCGTGCCGCCGGTCAGCAGCTGCTCGCCGGTTTCCGGATGCTGCACCTCGATCGCGGTGACGCGGCCGAGGATGCGGTCGCGCAGCGATTCGATCACTTCGCCGCCTTCGACCAGCGCGCGCATGTTGATGCCGTTCTGCGTGCCGCAATCGTCCTCGGTGACCACCAGGTCCTGCGTCACGTCGACCAGGCGACGCGTCAGGTAGCCGGAGTTCGCCGTCTTCAGCGCCGTGTCCGCGAGGCCCTTGCGGGCGCCGTGGGTGGAGATGAAGTACTGCAGCACGTTCAGGCCTTCACGGAAGTTCGCCGTGATGGGCGTCTCGATGATCGAGCCGTCCGGCTTGGCCATCAGGCCGCGCATGCCGGCCAGCTGTCGGATCTGCGCAGCGGAGCCGCGCGCACCCGAGTCGGCCATCATGTAGATGGAGTTGAACGACTCCTGGTCGACTTCCTTGCCATGGCGGTCGATGACCTTCTGCTTGGCCAGCTGGCTCATCATGACCTTGCCGACCTCGTCGCCGGTCTTGCCCCAGATGTCCACCACCTTGTTGTAGCGCTCGCCGGCGGTGACGAGACCCGAGACGTACTGCTGCTCGATCTCCTTCACTTCCTTCTCGGCGCGCTCGATCAGGCCGTGCTTCTCCTTCGGCACCAGCATGTCGTCGATCGCGATCGAGATGCCGGCACGCGTGGCCAGGCGGAAGCCCGACTGCAGCAGCTTGTCGGCGAAGACGACCGTTTCCTTCAGGCCGCACTTGCGGAACGAGGTGTTGATCAGGCGCGAGATCTCCTTCTTCTTCAGCGCCTTGTTGATGTTCGAGAACGGCAGCCCCTTGGGCAGGATCTCGGACAGCAGCGCACGGCCGACGGTGGTGTCGACGAGCTTGGTCGACGGCTCGAATTCGCCGCTCGCCTTGTTCTTCGTCCACTCGGTCAGGCGCACGCTGATCTTCGCGGTGATCTCGACCGCCGCGTTGTCGAGCGCGCGCTGCACTTCGACGACGTCGGAGAAGATGATGCCCTCGCCCTTGCCGTTGATGCGCTCGCGGGTGGCGTAGTACAGGCCCAGCACCACGTCCTGCGACGGCACGATCGACGGTTCGCCGTTGGCCGGGAACAGCACGTTGTTGGAGGCCAGCATCAGCGTGCGGGCTTCCATCTGCGCCTCGATCGACAGCGGCACGTGGACGGCCATCTGGTCGCCGTCGAAGTCGGCGTTGAACGCCGCGCAGACCAGCGGGTGCAGCTGGATCGCCTTGCCTTCGATCAGCACCGGCTCGAACGCCTGGATGCCCAGGCGGTGCAGCGTCGGCGCACGGTTCAGCATGACCGGGTGTTCCTTGATGACTTCTTCAAGGATGTCCCAGACCACCGGCGTGCCCGACTCCACTTCCTTCTTCGCCGCCTTGATGGTGGTGGCGATGCCCATGGCTTCCAGGCGCGAGAAGATGAACGGCTTGAACAGCTCGAGCGCCATCAGCTTGGGCAGGCCGCACTGGTGCAGCTTCAGCGTCGGGCCGACCACGATGACCGAACGGCCCGAGTAGTCGACGCGCTTGCCCAGCAGGTTCTGCCGGAAGCGGCCGCTCTTGCCCTTGATCATGTCGGCCAGCGACTTCAGCGCGCGCTTGTTGGCACCGGTCATCGCCTTGCCGCGACGGCCGTTGTCCAGCAGCGAGTCGACCGCTTCCTGCAGCATGCGCTTCTCGTTGCGCACGATGATCTCCGGCGCCTTCAGTTCGAGCAGGCGGGCCAGGCGGTTGTTGCGGTTGATGACGCGGCGGTACAGGTCGTTCAGGTCGGAGGTGGCGAAGCGCCCGCCGTCCAGCGGCACCAGCGGACGCAGGTCCGGCGGCAGCACGGGCAGCACGTTCATCACCATCCACTGCGGCTTGATGCCCGACTTCTTGAAGGCTTCCATCACCTTCAGGCGCTTGGAGTTCTTCTTGACCTTCAGCTCGGAGCCGGTCATGTCGCCGCGCAGGCGCTCGATCTCGACGTCGAGGTCCATCTCGGCAAGCAGCTTCTGCACGCCTTCGGCGCCCATCAGCGCGACGAACTCGTCGCCGAACTCGGTGCGCTTCGCGTCGTAGTCGTCTTCCGACATGATGCTGAACTTCTTCAGCGGGGTCATGCCGGGGTCGACCACCACGTAGGCTTCGAAGTACAGCACGCGCTCGATGTCGCGCAGCGTCATGTCGAGCACCAGGCCCAGGCGCGACGGCAGCGACTTCAGGAACCAGATGTGCGCGCACGGCGCAGCCAGGTCGATGTGGCCCATGCGGTCACGGCGAACCTTGGTCTGCGTCACTTCGACGCCGCACTTCTCGCAGATCACGCCACGGTGCTTCAGGCGCTTGTACTTGCCGCACAGGCACTCGTAGTCCTTGATCGGGCCGAAGATCTTGGCGCAGAASAGRCCRTCRCGCTCMGGCTTGAASGTGCGGTAGTTGATGGTYTCCGGCTTCTTGACTTCGCCGAACGACCAGGACCGAATTTTCTCGGGAGAAGCCAGACCGATCTTGATGGCATCGAAATGCTCATCAGGCGTGAACTGGCGGAACAGATCAAGCAAACCCTTCATGTTCTGTTTCCTTTTCCTTTAGTTGCGCTCGAGCTCGATGTCGATACCGAGCGAACGGATTTCCTTCACCAGCACGTTGAACGACTCCGGCATGCCGGCCTCGATCGCGTGCTCTCCCTTGACGATGGACTCGTACACCTTGGTGCGGCCGTTCACGTCGTCGGACTTGACGGTCAGCATCTCCTGCAGCACGTACGACGCGCCGTAGGCCTCCAGCGCCCACACTTCCATCTCGCCGAAACGCTGGCCGCCGAACTGGGCCTTGCCGCCCAGCGGTTGCTGCGTGACCAGCGAGTACGGGCCGGTGGAACGGGCGTGCATCTTGTCGTCGACCAGGTGGTGCAGCTTCAGCACGTGCATGTAGCCGACCGTGACCGGACGCTCGAAGGCGTCGCCGGTGCGGCCGTCGTACAGCGTGGCCTGGGTGCGCGTGGCGGTCAGGCCCTTGACCTTCGCGATGTCGTCCGGATACGCCAGCTTCAGCATGCCGCGGATTTCCTCTTCGGCGGCACCGTCGAACACCGGCGTCGCGAACGGCACGCCCTTGCTCAGGTTGCCGGCCATCTCGAGGATCTCGTCGTCGCTCAGGTGGTCCAGGCGCTCGGTCTTGCCGCCCGACTTGTTGTACAGCTCGTCGAGGAACTTGCGCAGCTCGACCACCTTGGCCTGCGCCTGCAGCATGTCGCCGATGCGCTGGCCGATGCCCTTGCCGGCCCAGCCCAGGTGGACCTCGAGCACCTGCCCGACGTTCATCCGCGAGGGCACGCCCAGCGGGTTCAGCACGATGTCGCACGGCGTGCCGTCGGCCATGTGCGGCATGTCCTCGACCGGGTTGATCTTGGACACGACGCCCTTGTTGCCGTGGCGGCCGGCCATCTTGTCGCCCGGTTGCAGGCGGCGCTTGACGGCAAGGTACACCTTCACCATCTTCAGCACGCCGGCCGGCAGCTCGTCGCCCTGCGTGAGCTTCTTGCGCTTCTCTTCGAACGCGAGGTCGAAGCTGTGGCGCGTCTGCTCCAGCGAGTTCTTGATCGACTCGAGCTGGTTGGCCACTTCGTCGTCGGCCGGGCGGATGTCGAACCAGTGGTACTTCTCGACGCTGGCCAGGTAGGCCTTGTCGATCGTCGTGCCCTTGGCGATCTTCTGCGGGCCGCCGTTGGCGGTCTTGCCGGCCAGGAGCTTCTCGATCCGGTCGAACGCGTCGGCCTCGACGATGCGCAGCTGGTCGTTCAGGTCGAGGCGGTAGCGCTTGAGCTCATCGTCGATGATCTGCTGCGCACGCTTGTCGCGCTGGATGCCTTCGCGGGTGAAGACCTGCACGTCGATGACGGTGCCGCTGGTGCCCTGGTCGACGCGCAGCGAGGTGTCCTTCACGTCGGACGCCTTCTCGCCGAAGATCGCGCGCAGCAGCTTCTCTTCCGGCGTCAGCGTGGTCTCGCCCTTCGGCGTGACCTTGCCCACCAGCGTATCGCCCGGGTTGACCTCGGCGCCCACGTAGACGATGCCGGATTCGTCCAGGCGAGCCAGTTGCTGCTCGGACAGGTTCGGGATGTCGCGCGTGATTTCTTCCGAGCCCAGCTTGGTGTCGCGCGCCATCACCACCAGTTCCTCGATGTGGATCGAGGTGTAGCGGTCGTCGGCGATGACACGTTCGCTGATCAGGATCGAGTCTTCGAAGTTGTAGCCGTTCCAGGGCATGAACGCGACCAGCATGTTCTGGCCGAGCGCCAGTTCGCCGATGTCGGTCGAGGCGCCGTCGGCGATGATGTCCTCGGCCGAGACGGTGTCGCCGCGCTTGACGATCGGGCGCTGGTGGATGTTCGTGTTCTGGTTCGAACGCTGGTACTTGATCAGGTTGTAGATGTCGACGCCGACCTCGCCGGCCACCGTCTCGTCGTCGTTGACGCGGATCACGATGCGGTTGGTGTCGACGTAGTCGACGACGCCGCCGCGGCGCGCGGCCACGACCGTGCCCGAGTCCTTCGCGGCGACGCGCTCGACCCCGGTGCCGACCAGTGCCTTTTCAGGACGCAGCGTCGGCACGGCCTGGCGCTGCATGTTGGCGCCCATCAGCGCGCGGTTCGCGTCGTCGTGCTCGAGGAAGGGCACCAGCGAGGCCGCCACCGACACGATCTGCGTCGGCGCCACGTCCATGTACTGGATGCGTTCCGGCGAGGTCAGGATCGATTCGCCGTTGTCGCGGGCGGACACCAGCTCGTCGATCAGCTTGCCGTCGGCGTCGAGCGAGGCGTTGGCCTGCGCGATCACGTACTTGCCTTCCTCGATGGCCGACAGGTAGTCGATCTGCATCGTCACCTTGCCGTCGGCCACGCGGCGGTACGGCGTCTCGAGGAAGCCGTATTCGTTGAGCTGCGCGTACAGGGCCAGCGAGTTGATCAGGCCGATGTTCGGGCCTTCCGGCGTCTCGATCGGGCACACGCGGCCGTAGTGGGTCGGGTGCACGTCGCGCACTTCGAAGCCGGCGCGTTCGCGGGTCAGGCCGCCCGGGCCCAGGGCCGAGACGCGACGCTTGTGCGTGATCTCGGACAGCGGGTTGGTCTGGTCCATGAACTGCGACAGCTGCGACGCACCGAAGAACTCCTTCAGCGCCGCGGAGATCGGCTTGGAGTTGATCAGGTCGTGCGGCATCAGCGCCTCGGTCTCGGCCTGGCCGAGACGTTCCTTGACGGCCTTCTCGATGCGGGCGAGGCCCGAGCGGTACTGGTTCTCGGCCAGCTCGCCGACGCAGCGCACGCGGCGGTTGCCCAGGTGGTCGATGTCATCGACTTCGCCGCGGCCGTTGCGCAGCTCGACGAGGATCTTGACGACGTCGAGGATGTCGTCATTGCTCAGCGTCATCGGGCCTTCCGGCACGTCGCGGCCGACACGGGCGTTGAATTTCATGCGGCCCACGCGCGACAGGTCGTACGTGTCGGCGTTGTAGAACAGCCGGTTGAAGAGCGCCTCGACGGCGTCTTCGGTCGGCGGCTCGCCGGGGCGCATCATGCGGTAGATCGCGACGCGCGCGGCCAGCTGGTCGGCCGTTTCATCGGCGGCCAGCGTCTGCGAGATGTAGGCGCCTTCGTCCAGCTCGTTGGTGTAGAGGCACTGCATGTCCTTCACACCGGCGGCGCGCAGCTTCTTCAGCAGCGAGTCGGTCAGCTCGTCGTTCGCCTTCGCGATGATCTCGCCGGTGTCCGGGTCGACCATGTTGCGGGCCAGCACGCGCCCGACCAGGAAGTCTTCCGGCACGCTGATGAACTGGGTCTCGGACTGCTCGATCTGGCGCGTGTGGCGCGCGGTGATCCGCTTGTCCTTCTCGACCACCACGTTGCCGTTCTTGTCGGTGATGTCGAAGCGGGCCACTTCGCCGCGCAGGCGGTCGGCGACGAACTCCATCTGGGCACCGGAGTCCATCAGGCGGAAGTTGTCGAACACGAAGAAGTTCGCGAGGATCGATTCCGGGTTCAGGCCGATGGCCTTCAGCAGGATCGTCACCGGCATCTTGCGGCGGCGGTCGACGCGGAAGTACAGGATGTCCTTCGGGTCGAACTCGAAGTCGAGCCAGGAGCCGCGGTACGGGATGATGCGGGCGCTGAACAGCAGCTTGCCCGAGCTGTGCGTCTTGCCCTTGTCGTGCTCGAAGAACACGCCCGGCGAACGGTGCAGCTGCGACACGATCACGCGCTCGGTGCCGTTGACGATGAACGAACCGTAGTCGGTCATGAGCGGCACTTCGCCCATGTAGACCTCTTGTTCCTTGATCTCCTTGACCGTCTTGGCCTGCGGCGACTCGCGGTCATAGATGATCATCTGCAGCTTGGCGCGCACGGCGGCGGCGTAGGTCAGGCCGCGCTGCTGGCACTCCCGCGTGTCGAACGCGGGCTTGGCCATGTTGAACTCGATGAACTTCATCTCCACGAACCCGTTGTGCGACACGATCGGGAAGGCGGAGAGGAAGGCGGCTTGCAGCCCTTCGGGCTTGCGCTTCTGCGGGGGTACGTCCTTCTGCAGGAAGGCGACGTACGACTCCTTCTGCATCGTCAGCAGATAGGGGACGTTGAGGACACTCTCGCGCTTTCCGAAGCTCTTGCGAATCCGCTTGCGCTCGGTGTAGCTGTAGGGGGTTGCGTGCTGCGCCATATGTGTGATTTCTCACTCCGTGTCGGGGAACAGAACCGGGCCCAGGCCCTGCTCCCGTCGGCGACTGTCTTTCGAACATTGCGTTCGACGCTTGGTGGCTGGCCACTACCAACCGCTGGCGGACAACCCCGGCATTGCACCGGAGTCCGACCAAACCCGTTCTCTGCAGTCGGATCAGAGAACACTTGAAAAGGGGGGGAGGACCGACATTGTCGTCGTTCCCGCCTTTTCAGGTGTCCTCAGGGGGACAAACCCCTGAAGCGCAAAAGGCTGGGGGCCGATTCCGGCTCCCAGCCCCGTGCGGACCAAGCGAATTACTTGATCTCGGCCTTGGCGCCGGCTTCCACCAGCTTCTTGACGGCGGCTTCCGCGTCGGCCTTGGGGATGGCTTCCTTGACGGGCTTCGGAGCGCCGTCGACCAGGTCCTTGGCTTCCTTCAGGCCCAGGCCCGTCAGTTCGCGCACGGCCTTGATGACCGACACCTTGTTCGCGCCGGCTTCGAGCAGCACGACGTTGAATTCGGTCTTTTCTTCGACGACCGCAGCAGCAGCGCCGCCGCCACCGCCGCCACCGCCGGTGGCCATGGAAGCGGCGGTCACGCCGAACTTCTCTTCGATGGCCTTGACCAGGTCGTTGAGTTCCATCACGGACATGCTGTCCAGCGAGGTCAGGAATGCGTCTTTATCGAATGCCATTTTGGGTTCCTAGATATCAGGTAAAGGTTGAGAGGGTCGTCTTCAGGCGGCGGCAGCTTCGGCGGCGGGGGCTGCTTCTGCAGCACCTTCGCCACGTTGCTTGGCCAGGGCAGCCAGGACGGCGGCCGTGCGCTGCACCGGTGCCATCAGCAGGCCGGCCAGCTGCGACAGCAGCACTTCCTTGCTGGGAACGCTGGCCAGGGCCTTCACGCCTTCGGCGTTCAGGACCTTGCCGGCGTAGGCGCCAGCCTTGATGACGAGCTTGTCGTTGCCCTTGGCAAAGTCGGCGATGACTTTGGCCGCGGCAACGGCGTCCTCGGAAAAACCGTAGATCAGCGGACCGACGAAGCTTTCCGCGGCTACCTCGAACGACGTACCGGCAACGGCACGGCGAGCCAGGGTGTTCTTCAGCACGTGAAGGTACACGCCCTTGTCGCGCGCCTGCTTGCGCAGTGCGTCGAGGTGAGCCACGGTGAGGCCACGGTACTCGGCCAGCGCCAACGTCTGCGAACGCGCGACTTGCGCGGCCACATCCGTCACCACGGCTGCTTTCTCGTTGCGATTGAGACTCAAGGTCTGCTCCTCACACAATCGTGTCCGTTGGCGAAAAGCCTTGGGACACACCACGATTCAGCGACCTTTGCCTTGGAACCCGGCTGTGTGGCCGGCTTCCTTGTCAATGGGATCGCCATCTGCGCGGGCGTCGGATCGGGTGTTTCCACCGTCTCGTCGATTAAGCGGCCGGGGCCGCGCCTGCGGTCTTGGATGGCCCGCTGCAGCTTGCACCGCAGCGGCCCACCAATTCATCGGACCGGCGCCAGACTCGCGCCAGCCCTTTATCTGTCAGATCAGGCGGCCGCAGCGGACGCGTTGATCGAAGCGACGTCGACACGGGCACCGACGCCCATCGTCGACGACACCGCCACCTTGCGCAGGTAGATGCCCTTGCTCGACGCCGGCTTGGCCTTGTTCAGGGCCTCGATCAGCGCGCGCAGGTTGCCCACCAGCTTGTCGGAATCGAACGAACGGCGGCCGATCGTGCTGTGCACGATGCCTGCCTTGTCGACACGGAACTGCACCTGGCCGGCCTTCGCGTTCTTCACCGCGGTGGCGACGTCGGGCGTCACGGTGCCGACCTTCGGGTTCGGCATCAGGCCGCGCGGGCCCAGGATCTGGCCCAGCGTACCGACGATGCGCATCGTGTCCGGCGAGGCGATCACGACGTCGAAGTTCAGGTTGCCGGCCTTGACCTGTTCGGCCAGGTCGTCCATGCCGACGATGTCGGCACCGGCGGCGCGGGCTTCTTCGGCCTTGGCACCCTGGGCGAACACGGCGACGCGCTTGGTCTTGCCGGTGCCGTTGGGCAGCACGACGGCGCCGCGCACGACCTGGTCGGACTTCTTGGCGTCGATGCCGAGCTGCACGGCCACGTCGATGGATTCATCGAACTTGGCGGTCGCGCATTCCTTGACGATGGCCAGGGCGTTGTCGAGGGCGTACAGCTTGGTGCTGTCGACCTTGCCGGCGAGGGCTTTTTGGCGTTTGGTCAGCTTGGCCATGCTCAGACTCCTTCAGTGGTCACGCCCATCGAGCGGGCGGTGCCGGCGATGGTGCGAACGGCGGCATCCATGTTGGCGGCCGTCAGGTCCTTGACCTTGGTCTTGGCGATCTCTTCGAGCTGGGCGCGCGTGATCTTGCCGACCTTGTCGGTGTGCGGCTTGGCCGAACCCTTGTCGAGCTTGATGGCCTTCTTGATCAGCACGGTCGCCGGGGGCGACTTCATGATGAACGTGAAGGACTTGTCCGCGAACGCGGTGATCACGACCGGCAGCATCAGGCCGGGTTCCATGCCCTGCGTCTGGGCGTTGAACGCCTTGCAGAACTCCATGATGTTCAGGCCGCGCTGACCCAGCGCCGGACCGATCGGGGGCGAAGGATTGGCCTTGCCCGCCGGGATTTGCAGCTTGATGAAGCCGACAATCTTCTTTGCCATGATTTCTCCAGAACAGGCCCGTCTTGGCGGACAGGCCTTGAGTGCCAACGCAAGGGGCTGGTTACCCTTGCTCCTCGTACCGGCGTCTCGTCGCCGGCATCAACGGGGTCGCTTCGGCAGGTTGCCCTGCGCAGCCGCCACCCGGGCTTGAATCCTCAGACCTTCTCGACCTGCGAGAAGTCCAGCTCGACCGGCGTCGCGCGGCCGAAGATGGTGACCGACACGCGGACCTTGGACTTGTCGTAGTTGACGTCCTCGATCGCGCCGTTGAAGTCGGTGAACGGGCCTTCCTTGACGCGCACCAGTTCGCCCACTTCCCACTCGACCTTCGGACGCGGCTTCTCGACGCCTTCCTGCATCTGGCTGACGATCTTCATCACCTCGGCCTCGGAGATCGGCGCCGGGCGGTTCTTCGCGCCGCCGACGAAGCCGGTCACCTTGCTGGTGTGCTTCACCAGGTGCCAGGTGTCGTCGGCCATTTCCATCTCGACCAGCACGTAGCCGGGGAAGAAGCGGCGCTCGGTGACGGCCTTCTTGCCGTTCTTCAGCTCGACGACTTCTTCCATCGGCACCAGGATGCGGCCGAATTTGTCCTGCATGCCGGCGCGGTCGATGCGCTCGCGCAGGTTGCGTTCGACAGCCTTCTCCATGCCGGAATAGGCGTGCACGACGTACCAGCGCTTGTTGCCGGCCGGCGCCATCGAAACCGGCGCCGCGTCGCCGGCCGGTTGTTCTTGGGGCTGTTGTTCGCTCATCAGGTTGTCCTCAACGCTTCCAGCCCAGGATCAGGTCGTACAGCACCCATTCGAGCGTCTTGTCGGTGAACCACAGGAACAAGGCCATCACCACCACGAAGGCGAAGACGTACAGCGTCATCTGCGTGGCTTCCTTGCGGGTGGGCCACACGACCTTGCGGACCTCGCGTGCCGAATCGCGCCCGAAGGCGATCAGCTGCTTGCCGCTTTCGGACGTGAAGAACAGGCCGACGGCCCCCACCAGCAGCAGCAGCAGTGCACCGACGCGCAGCCACAGGTCCTGTTTGCCCAACGCATAAAACGCCGCCACGGCCGCGATGACCAGCACGCCGGCAGCGGCGAGCTTGGCCTTGTCAGCGCCCGTGGAGACGGTTTCGACTTGAGGATTCGACATTTCGTTCTTCACAAAAACACGTGCCGCCTTTCAGCAGCAAAGCCCGCCGGGACTTTTCGTCGCCGTGCGGGCTGCTTGGGCCACCAATCCGCACCCTGTGCGGTCTTGGCAGGGGCAGAGGGAATCGAACCCCCAACCTCTGGTTTTGGAGACCAGCGCTCTGCCAGTTGAGCTATACCCCTGTGGCCTGCTTTGCAACCTTATCCGTTCACTCGAGGATCTTGGCGACGACGCCGGCGCCGACGGTGCGGCCACCTTCACGGATGGCGAAGCGCAGGCCTTCTTCCATCGCGATCGGGTTGATCAGCTTCACGGTGATGCTGACGTTGTCGCCCGGCATGACCATTTCCTTGTCCTTCGGCAGCTCCACCGCGCCCGTCACGTCCGTCGTGCGGAAGTAGAACTGCGGGCGGTAGTTGTTGAAGAACGGCGTGTGGCGACCGCCCTCTTCCTTGCTCAGCACATACACCTCGGCCGTGAAGTGCGTGTGCGGCTTGATGCTGCCCGGCTTGCACAGCACCTGGCCGCGCTGCACGTCTTCGCGCTTGGTGCCGCGCAGCAGGATGCCCACGTTGTCGCCCGCTTGACCTTGGTCCAGCAGCTTGCGGAACATCTCCACGCCCGTGCACGTCGTCTTCTGCGTCGCGGCAATGCCCACGATCTCGATTTCTTCGCCCACCTTGATCACGCCGCGCTCGATRCGCCCCGTCACCACCGTGCCGCGGCCCGAGATCGAGAACACGTCTTCCACCGGCATCAGGAACGCGCCGTCGATCGCGCGCTCGGGCGTCGGGATGTACGTGTCCAGCGCCTCGGCCAGCTTGAAGATCGCCTGCTCGCCCAGCTCGCCCTTGTCGCCTTCCATCGCCAGCTTGGCCGAACCCTTCACGATCGGGGTGTCGTCACCGGGGAAGTCGTACTTGGACAGCAGCTCGCGCACTTCCATCTCGACCAGCTCCAGCAGCTCGGCATCATCGACCATGTCGCACTTGTTCATGAACACGATGATGTACGGCACGCCCACCTGGCGCGCCAGCAGGATGTGCTCGCGCGTCTGCGGCATCGGGCCGTCAGCGGCCGACACCACCAGGATCGCGCCGTCCATCTGCGCTGCGCCCGTGATCATGTTCTTCACGTAGTCGGCGTGCCCCGGGCAGTCCACGTGCGCGTAGTGACGGTTCGCCGTCTCGTACTCCACGTGCGCCGTGTTGATCGTGATGCCGCGCGCCTTCTCTTCCGGCGCCGCGTCGATCTGGTCGTACGCCTTCGCCTCGCCGCCGAACTTCGCCGACAGCACCGTCGTGATCGCCGCCGTCAGCGTCGTCTTGCCATGGTCCACGTGACCAATCGTCCCCACGTTCACGTGCGGCTTGGTCCGCTCGAATTTGCCTTTTGCCATTTTTCGCGCTCCTAGCAGTCGAGATTGACGGTGCAGAAAGAAGAAGTGGTGCCCATGGCGCGGATCGAACGCGCGACCTCTCCCTTACCAAGGGAGTGCTCTACCACTGAGCCACATGGGCGAATCTCTTGTGCCTGTCGACACAGGGCTGGCATCCCCTGGAAGCCAAGCCTCTGACGACATCGTGGAGCGGGAGACGGGAATCGAACCCGCGTCATTAGCTTGGAAGGCTAGGGTTCTACCATTGAACTACTCCCGCCCGGGAGCCCCACCCGCCTGGCCAGGATCTTCGACAAGCACCGAAGACCCCAACCCGACAGGCATGCACAACAACTGCCGAACAACTACCGAATTTGTTTCGCCGTGGTGGAGGAGGCTGGATTCGAACCAGCGTAGGCGTAAGCCAACAGATTTACAGTCTGCCCCCTTTAGCCACTCGGGCACCCCTCCGCGGCGAACTCGGGACTATACATCGAGATGGGCGCACTGGCAAACCGGGGCCCGTGAAAGTTGCGTGACACCCGGCGCCACAGGGGCCGGGGACAAGCCCTGGATAATTGCCGCCGGCCCGCACTGTCGCGGAGCACACACGGAGGAGGTATCCCGATGACGAGAAAGACGATCCTGGCCGCTGCCGTCCTGGCCCTGTCGGCCACCGCCCACGCCCAGTCCGACGACCAGCAAGGCATCAGGCTGCGGCCGTTCGCGGCACTCGGCCTGACCTGGGGCGGCGACCGGCTCGACACGGTCCAGTTCGAGCATGGCAGCGACGTGAACATCCGTGCCGGCGGCCTGGTCGACCTGCGCGGCGGCGTCGACATCCATTTCGAGAGCCCGCTGTCGGTGCAGCTGAGCGTCGGATACCACTTCCAGACGGTCAGTGGCGAGACCTCGTCGGGCGACGACGGCCGCAAGACCTTCGACCGCTACCCGATCGAGGTGCTGGGCCATTGGGACCTGAACGACCAATGGCGCATCGGCGGCGGCGCGCGCTGGTCGCAGAAGGCCAAGTTCTCGTCCAGCGGTGCGCTCGACGTCGGCAACGTCGAGTTCGAGTCGTCGACCGGCGCCGTGCTGGAAGTCGAGTACTTCACCACGCGCAACCTGGCCTTCAAGCTGCGCGGCGTGCACGAGAAGTACAAGCTGAAGGGCTACTCGACCGCGCCCGAGTACGACGGCAGCCACATCGGCGCCTACGTCAGCTACTACTTCAACTGACGCTTCAGCGGCCCCAGTCGATGGGGCCGCCGTGCACCTGCAGGTGCCGCTGCGCGGCCCCGAAATGCCCGTTGCCGAGGAACGGCACCGGCGGCCGCCGCGCCGACAGCGGCGACGGGTGGTTCGACATCAGCACCAGCGCATCCGGCCCGCCCTCGTCGCGCACCAGCGGCGCGAACTGCTGGGCGTGCGCCCCCCACAGCATGTAGACGCAAGGCTGGCGCCGCCGCGCGACGGCGCCGACCAGGCGCTCGGTCAGCGGCTCCCAGCCGTGGCGCGCGTGGCTGGCCGGCTCGCCCTGCTCGACGGTCAGCGTGGTGTTCAGCAGCAGCACGCCCTGCGCAGCCCAGCCCGACAGGTCGCCGGTGGGTGGGGCGACGCCGAGGTCCCGCAGCAGCTCCTTGACGATGTTGCGCAGGCTCGGCGGCAGCGCCACGCCGGCCGGCACGGAGAACGCGAGGCCGTGCGCCTGCCCGGGGCCGTGGTACGGATCCTGTCCGACGATCAGCACGCGCACGTCCGCCAGCGCCGTCAGGCCCAGCGCCCGCAGCGGCTCGGGCGGGTAGACCACCGCCCCGTCGGCCACGCGCCGGTCGACGAACCCGACCAGGCCCTGCCCCGCCGCCGATTCGCGCCAGGCCTGCACCTCGTGCCGCCATGCCGCCGGCACGCCGTCCAGCACCTGCGCCAGCGGCTGCTGCAGTTGCAGCGACGGTGCGTTCACCCGAACAGCGCGGCCAGCGCCGCGCCGGGGTCCGGCGCGCGCATGAAGGCCTCGCCGACCAGGAAGGCGTTGACCTGCGCGTCGCGCATGCGCTGCACGTCGGCGCGCGCGAGGATGCCGCTCTCGGTCACCAGCAGCCGGTCGGCCGGCACGTGCTTGCGCAGCCCGAGCGAGGTGTCGAGCGTGACCTCGAAGGTGCGCAGGTTGCGGTTGTTGATGCCGACCAGCGGCGTCGCCAGGCGCAGCGCGCGATCCAGTTCGGCACCGTCGTGCACCTCGACCAGCACCGCCATGCCGAGCGCGTGGGCCTGCGCCTCCAGGTCGGCCATCAGCGCGTCGTCGAGGCTGGCCACGATCAGCAGGATGCAGTCCGCACCCATCGCGCGCGCCTCGAACACCTGGTAGGCGTCGACCATGAAGTCCTTGCGCAGCACCGGCAGCGCACAGGCCGCGCGGGCCGCCTGCAGGTAGTCGGCCGAGCCCTGGAAGAACTGCCGGTCGGTCAGCACGCTGAGGCAGGCGGCCCCGTGCTTCTCGTAGCTGGCGGCGATCTCCGCCGGCACGAAGTGCTCGCGCAGCACGCCCTTGCTGGGGCTGGCCTTCTTGACCTCGGCGATCACCGCGGCCTTGCCGGCGGCGATCTTGCCGCGCAGCGCCTGCGCGAAGTCGCGCACGCCGCCCAGCGATTCGGCATCGCGCCGCAGCGACGCGATGTCGCGCAGGCGCCGCGCCGCCGCGATCTCGTCGCGCTTGACCGAAACGATCCTGTCGAGGATGTCGCTCATGCTGCTGCCTTGAACTTGTTGGTCGCCGCGACGAACTGGCTCAGCTTGGCCAGTGCCTTGCCCGAGGCCACCGCCTCGCGCGCCATCTTGACGCCCTCGGTCACCGAGCCGGCCACGTTGGCGCAGTACAGCGCCGCGCCGGCATTCAGCAGCACGATGTCGCGCACCGGGCCGTCCTCGTTCGCGAAGGCGCGCTGGATGCACTGCACCGACTCGGCCTTGTCGGCCACCTTCAGCACGCGGGTGTCGTACACCGGCATGCCGAAGTCGCTCGGGTGAACCACGTACTCGCGAACCTCGCCGTCCTTCAGCTCGCCGATCAGCGTCTCGCCCGACAGCGAGATCTCGTCCATGCCGTTCATGCCGTAGACCACCATCACGTGCTCGGAGCCCAGGCGCTGCAGCACGCGCACCTGGATGCCGACCAGGTCGGCGTGGAACACGCCCATCAGCTGGTTGGGCGCGCCGGCCGGGTTGGTCAGCGGCCCGAGGATGTTGAAGATGGTGCGCACGCCGAGCTCCTTGCGCACCGGCCCGGCATGCTTCATCGACGCATGGTGGTTGGGCGCGAACATGAAGCCGATGCCGCTGTCCTGCAGGCACTGCGCGACCTGTTCGGCATTCAGGTTGACGTTGGCGCCGAAGGCCTCGAGCACGTCGGCGCTGCCCGAGCTGGACGACACGCTGCGCCCGCCGTGCTTGGCCACGCGTGCGCCGGCCGCGGCGGCGACGAACATCGCGGCGGTCGAGATGTTGAAGGTGTGCGCCGCGTCGCCGCCGGTGCCGCACAGGTCGACCAGGTGGCTCTTGTCGGCGATGGTCACCGGCGTCGCGAACTCGCGCATCACCTGCGCGGCGGCGGCGATCTCGCCGATGGTCTCCTTCTTGACGCGCAGCCCCATCGACAGCGCCGCGATCATCACCGGCGACATGTCGCCGCTCATGATGCGGCGCATCAGCGTCAGCATCTCGTCGTGGAAGATCTCGCGGTGGTCGATGACGCGGGCCAGGGCTTCGGTGTTGCTGATCGGCATGGTGGGCTCTCGGGTCAGGCGGTCATGTGCTCGCGCACGGCGGCGATGGCGCGGTCCACGCCCTGGGCGTCGACGTCGAGGTGGGTGACGAAGCGCAGCCGGTACAGGCCGGTGGCCAGCACGCCACGCGACTTCAGGTGGTCGAGCAGCGTCGCCGCGCGCTCGCCCTTCACGTCGACGAAGACGATGTTGGTCTGCGGCGGCTCGACGCTGACGCCGGGAATGCCGCCGAGACCTTCGGCCAGCCGCTGCGCCAGCGCATGGTCGCCTGCCAGGCGCTCGACGTGGTGGTCGAGCGCGTGCAGCACGGCGGCCGCCAGCACGCCCGACTGGCGCATGCCGCCGCCGAGCATCTTGCGCCAGCGGTGCGCAGCGCGGATGAAGTCGCGCGAGCCGACCAGCGCCGAGCCGACCGGCGCGCCCAGCCCCTTCGAGAAGCAGACCGAGACGCTGTCGAAATGTGCCGCGATCTCGCGAGCGGCAATGCCCTGCTTCACCGCCGCATTGAAGAGGCGCGCGCCGTCCAGGTGGGTCGCCAGGCCGCGCCGGCGTGCGAGGGCGGTCGCATCGGCCAGGTAGCGCTGCGGCAGCACCTTGCCCCCCAGCGTGTTCTCGAGGCACAGCAGGCGCGAGCGCGCGAAGTGCGAATCGTCGGGCTTGATCGCGGCCTCGATGTCGGCCAGCGCCAGCGTGCCGTCGGGCTGGTGCTCCAGCGGCTGCGGCTGCACGCTGCCCAGCACCGCGGCGCCCCCGCCTTCCCAGCGGTAGGTGTGGGCCATCTGGCCGACGATGTACTCGTCGCCGCGCCCGCAGTGGCTCATGATGCCCACCAGGTTGCTCTGCGTGCCGGTCGGCACGAACAGCGCGGCCTCCTTGCCGAGCAGGGCCGCGATGCGCTCCTGCAGCGCGTTGACGGTGGGGTCGTCGGCGAAGACGTCGTCGCCGACCTCGGCCTTGGCCATCGCGTCGCGCATGGCCGGCGTCGGCCGGGTGATGGTGTCGCTGCGCAGGTCGACGACGGCGTTCACGCGCGCAGCTCCAGGAAGTTCTTCAGCATCGCGTGCCCGTGTTCGGTGAGGATGGATTCGGGGTGGAACTGCACCCCTTCGAGTGGCGTCTTCGTGCCGGCCAGGCCGGTGTGGCGCACGCCCATGATCTCATCGTCCTGCGACGTCGAGGTGATCTCCAGCTCGGCCGGCAGCGTCTCGCGCTCGATCACCAGCGAGTGGTAGCGGATCACGGTGAACTGCTGCGGCAGGTCGGCGTAGACGCCGCGCTCGTCGGTGGTGATCACGTCGGTCTTGCCGTGCATCTGCGTCTTCGCGCGGATGATCCGACCGCCCAGCGCCGCGCCGATGGCCTGGTGGCCCAGGCACACGCCCAGGATCGGCAGCTGGCCGGTGAATTCGCGGATCGCGTCGACACAGATGCCGGCCTCGGCCGGCGAGCACGGCCCGGGCGACAGCACCAGCCGGTCGGGGTTCAGTTCGCGGATGCCGGCCAGCGTGATCTCGTCATTGCGGAACACGCGCACGTCCTCGCCGAGCTCGGCGAAGTACTGCACCAGGTTGAACGTGAAGGAATCGTAGTTGTCGATCATCAGCAGCATGGCTCAGGCCTCTCGATTCAGGGGGTTCGGCGGCGTCTGCGCAGCCACATTCTGCGGCGTTTGCGCGGCGGCAAGCGCGCGGGCGAAGGCCAGCACCAGCGGCGGCGCCACGCCGCGCAGCGCGGCCCGCTCGGGCTGGAACAGCGTGCCGACGAAGAACGGGTGGCGGTCCAGCTCGATGGCCCGCACCTCGCCCTGCAGGTCGTGCGCGGTGGCACGCAGCGGGCCTTGCGTCAGCGTCGCGGCGAACGCCGGGGCGAGCCCGTAGCTGCAGTGGTAGCCCTCGTGCGCCGTCGCGCCGCCGTACGCGGCGGCGATGCGCGAACCGGGCTGCAGCGTCACCGCATCGCTCACCTCCACCAGCGAGCAGGCCAGCGCGCCGATCACCGCGCGCTGCGCGCCAGGCGCCGTCTCGGCATGCTCGGCGTCGGCCCAGCCCAGCACGTTGCGCGCGAGCTCGATCACCGCATGCTGGAAGCCGCCGCAGGTGCCGAGGAAGGGCAGCCCGCGCTCGCGTGCGACGCGGATCGCGCGCAGCACCGCCGCGGTGTCGCGGTACGGGCTGCCCGGCACGCACCACAGGCCGTCGAAGCCGGCCAGTTCGGCCTCGCCGGGCATCGCATCGCTGGCCAGCCAGTCGAAGGACAGCGGCCGGTCCAGCGCCTGGGCGCACAGCCGCAGCGCGGCCGGGATCGCGCGATGCGCCGTCTTCTGCTCGTCGCGGTCGCCGAGCAGGCCGACACGCAGCGCGCGCATCAGAAACCCTCCTCGACCAGCTCGGCCGCGCGGATCAGCGCGCGGGCCTTGGCCTCGGTCTCCTTCCATTCGAGTTCGGGCACCGAGTCGGCCACCACGCCGGCCGCGGCCTGCACGTACAGCACGTTGTCCTTGACGATGCCGGTGCGGATCGCGATCGCCACGTCCATGTCGCCGGCGAAGCTCAGGTAGCCGCAGGCGCCGCCGTAGATGCCGCGCTTGACCGGCTCCAGCTCGTCGATGATCTCCATCGCCCGCACCTTGGGCGCGCCGGTCAGCGTGCCGGCCGGGAAGGTGGCGCGCAGCACGTCCAGGCTGGTCATGCCCTCTTTCAGCAGCCCCTCGACGTTGCTGACGATGTGCATCACGTGCGAGTAGCGCTCGACGGTGAAGGCCTCGGTCACCTTGACCGTGCCGGTCTTCGCGATGCGGCCGATGTCGTTGCGCGCCAGGTCGATCAGCATCACGTGCTCGGCGCGTTCCTTCGGGTCGGCGCTCAGCTCGGTCTCGAGTGCCTTGTCCTGCTCGGGCGTCGCGCCGCGCGGGCGCGTGCCGGCCAGCGGGCGGATCGTGACCTTCTCGCCGTCGGGCGTGGTCTCCTGGCGCACCAGGATCTCGGGCGACGCGCCGACGATCTGGAAATCGCCCATGTCGTAGAAGTACATGTACGGCGACGGGTTCAGCGAGCGCAGCGCGCGGTACAGGCTGAGCGGCGACTCGGTGTAGCGCTTCTTCAGCCGCTGGCCCACCTGCACCTGCATCATGTCGCCGGCGGCGATGTATTCCTTGGCCTTCAGCACCGCGGCGAGGTAATCGTCCTTCGCGAACTCGCGCTCCACGGCGTGCGAGGTGCCGCGGCGCACCGGCGGCGCAGTGACGCTGTACTTCAGCTTGTCGCCCAGTTCGGCCAGGCGCCGCTTGGCGCGGAAGAAGGCCTCGGGCTGGCCGGGGTCGGCATAGACGATCAGGTAGAGCCGGCCCGACAGGTTGTCGATGACGGCCAGCTCCTCGCACTGCAGCAGCAGGATGTCGGGCGTGTCGATGCCGCCGGGCAGCTGCGTCTTCGCGAGCTTGGGCTCGATGAAACGCACCGCGTCGTAGCCGAAGTAGCCGGCCAGGCCGCCGCAGAAGCGCGGCAGGCCCGGGCGCAGCGCCACCTTGAAGCGCTTCTGGTAGCTGGCGATGAAGTCGAGCGGGTTGCCCTCGTGCGTCTCGACCACCTGGCCGTCGGTGACGACCTCGGTGTGGAAGCCGGTGGCGCGCAGCAGCGTCTGGGCCGGCAGGCCGATGAACGAGTAGCGCCCGAAGCGCTCGCCGCCGACGACGGATTCGAGCAGGAAGCTGTGGCGGCCGCTGCCCGAACCGTAGGCGAGCTTCAGGTACAGCGACAACGGGGTTTCGAGGTCGGCAAAGGCTTCCGCGATCAGCGGGATGCGGTTGAAACCCTGTGCGGCGAGGCTCTTGAATTCAAGTTCGGTGATCACGAGCGAGGGCCCTCCACGGCCCGGCGCGGCGCCTGGGCGACCGGCCTGGTGACTGCATTCTGCGGGTGGCGCCGGGCGCGATGCGCGCGGCAGCCGGTGGAGCCGGAGGGCGACTGGTGCGCCCGCGGCAAGCAAAACCTGCGTGGGTCAGGCCCGCCAGGGCCATGCTCCCCGGTCGTTCGACCCTTTGGTTTGCTTGCGTGCGATGAACATCGAAAAAGTGTAGCAGGCTTGGCAATTCATCCCGTTTGGTGGACAGATGTCCGTGAAATCGTGAATGGACAGTGCTCACTTCGCCGTCCGAAACTCCCATGTTGCCCGCCCGGTGCACATGGCCCGGGACAGGCCCCCGATGACAAAGAGATGGAGACAGCCGTGATTCGACGCATTTTCTTGATGGCCGCCAGCATCACCGCCACGGCGGCCGCGCTGATGGCATCGCCAGCGGTGCAGGCGCAAGCCCAGCCGCAGGCGATCGAACTGGCCGGCGTGAAGTACGAGCCCACCGCGACGGTGGCCAACACCAAGCTGGTGCTGAACGGTGCCGGCATCCGCTACAAGGCGATCTTCAAGGTCTACACCGCCGGCATGTACCTGACGGCCAAGGCCGGCACGCCGGAAGCGGTGCTCGCGACGCCGGGCCCGCGCCGCATGCACATCACGATGCTGCGCGACATCGACGCGAACGAGCTGGGCAAGCTGTTCACGCGCGGCATGGAGCAGAACACGACGCGCGACGACTTCATGAAGTCGATTGCCGGCACCATCAAGCTGAGCGAGGTGTTCTCGGCGAAGAAGAAGCTGGTCGCAGGCGACTCGTTCTTCGTCGACTGGATCCCCGGCCAGGGCACGGTGATCGTGGTCAACGGCAAGCCGGCCAACGACCCGATCAAGGAACCCGAGTTCTACTCGTCGCTGCTGAAGATCTGGCTCGGCCATGCGCCGGCCGATTCGATGCTGAAGGACGCGCTGCTGGGCAAGACGTCCAGCGGCAACGGCAGCGGCAACAACTGAAGGCCTCGACGGCCCGGTGATCAGGCGCCCCGCGGGGCGCCTTTTTCATGGCCGGCGGCCGGCAGCGCGTCGAGCCGGTCGATGAAGCCGTCGGCATCGACCTCGCGCACCGGCTCGCCGTGGTTGTAGCCGTAGGTCACCAGGATGACCGGGCAGCCGGCGGCGCGCGCGGCCTGCGCATCGTTGGCCGAATCGCCGACCATCAGCGTGTGCGATGGCGGCACGCCGAGCGCCTTGCAGGTCTCGATCAAGGGCAGCGGGTGCGGCTTCTTCTGCGCGAAGGCATCGCCGCCGAACACGTGGCGGAAGAAGCCGGACAGGCCCTTGCGCTCCAGCAGCGCCTGCGCGAAGGCGCCCGGCTTGTTGGTCAGGCACGCGAGCGGGATGCCGGCCTGGTGCAGCCGCTGCAGCCCTTCGACGACGCCCGGGAACACCTCGGCATGGTGGCCGTTGATGCGCAGGTAGTGGCGCTGGTAGCTGGCCCAGCCGGCGTCGTAGCGGTCGGGCGGCGCGCCGACCTCGGCGAGGGTGCTGCGGATCAGGTGCTCCGAGCCCTTGCCGACGGTGTGCTCGATGAAGCCGCGATCGACGGACGGCAGCGACAGGTCGGCCAGCATCGCGTTCAGCGCGACGGCGAAATCGCCGAGCGTGTCGACCATCGTGCCGTCGAGGTCGATGATGGCGGCGCGCCAGCGCGTTGGGTCGAGCACGTTGGAGTTCACGCAGGCCAAGGTCGAGGACGAGAAGAATGGATGCCGGAGCGCATTCTCTCAACAAGATGCCGACGCCCGCCCACGGGCCTTTCGAAGCGCAATCTCAGCATTTGACCGATACCGCGGCCCTGGGGGCGTGGCTATCGTGGGGCCATGAGCACCCGGTGCGCCTCCTGTGGGTATGCCATGCCGCTATTCCTCTACGATCTTCCGAACTGGGTCTTCGGCCTGCTGATCAGCAGTGTCTGGGTGGCGGTCGGCGTGGGAGGCTACCTGGCCTTTCACCGCGTCTGCCGCGCCACCTTCTCCGAAGGCGAACGAAACCTCGCGATGGCGCTGCTGGCGGTGATCGCCACCGTCAACTCGCTGCTGCTGGCCTTCTCCGCGATCTCGGTCTGGGAGGCGTTCGGCTCGGCCGACAAGGCCGTTCGCAGCGAAGCCATCACCCTCGGTGCACTCAGCCGCGACCTGGCCGTGTTCGACAGCGCCGAATCCCGCCACACGCGCGAGCTGCTGAAGACCTATGCCGAGACCGTCGTCGACCAGGAGTGGAAGGACATGCAGGGCGGCCACCCGAACGAGGTGGCCTGGGCCGCCTTCGAGGCCATGTTCCGCTCGGTGGGGCACCTCGACCCGGTGGGGCCGCGCGAAGCCGCGCTGATGCCGGAGATCTGGACGCGCACCAACGAGCTCGTCAGGTTCCGGCGCGAGCGGCTCTACGCCAGCGAAGCCCAGGTGCCGGGCACGCTGTGGATCGTGGTGATCGCAGCCACCTTGCTCAGCCTCGTGACGCTGTACGTGCTGCCTCGAACGGCGTTCCACCTCACCGCGGTGGGCCTGCTGTCGTGCTCGTTCGGGCTGGTGTTCTTCTTCATCGCCGCGATGGACCGCCCCTTCGCCGGCACGGAAAGCATCGGCTCGGAGCCGATCAAGACGGCCGTGCTGAGGATGGACCAGTGGGGCGAGGAAACGAGCCGGTCGAAACCAGCCCGCGCCAACGGCAAGTGACCGCCGGGGGCGGACGGGCCCGGGCCTTGCATGCGGACCCGGCATGATTGCCTCATGAACCCCATCGCCATGCACCTCTCCCCCACGCTTCTTCCGCGCCGGCGCGGCCTGCTGCTGCGCGCACTCTGCATCGCCCTCTTCCTGTGCGCCGGCATGCCCGGCCCGGCCGAGGCGGCGCAACCCCGCCGCAAGGTCATCATCGACCAGGACACCCTCGGCCCCGGGGGCAGCAACATGCGCTCGGTGCTGATGCTGCTGCAGTCCCCGGACGTCGACGTGCTGGGCATCGTCGTGTGCACCGGCGACGGGTGGCGCGACGAAAGTCTCGCCTCGCTGCTGCGCATGCTCGAGCTGGTGCAGCGCACCGACGTGCCGGTCTATGCGGGTGCGGCGTTCCCGCTGCTGAACACTGCGGCGCGCACCAAGGCCTGGGAGACGCGCTTCGGGCCGCTGGTGTGGAAAGGCGCCTGGACGCAGGCCTACTTCGACGGCAAGGCCCGCAGCGAGTACCACGCCGATCCCTTTGCCATTCCGGCGATGGCCGAAGGCGCACCCCGCCTGAAGGCACAGCCCGAAAGCGGCATCGGCTTCATGCTGCGCAGCGTGCGCCAGTACCCGGGGCAGGTGACGATCTGGGCGGCAGGCCCGCTGACCGACCTGGCGCTCGCGGCGCGGCAGGACCCGCAGTTCGCGTCGCTCGCGAAGGAACTCGTCTTCATGGGCGGCAGCTTCAACCCGGTGCCCGCCAACAACCGGTTCGCCGAGGAATACATCCATTCGCCGCGCCGCGAGTTCAACATGTTCTTCGACGCGGAAGCGGCCAGCGCCGTCCTGCACGAAGCCTGGCCGCGGATCACGCAGCTGCCCGTCGACCCCACCACCCGCACGCTCTTCACCCCGCAGCTGCAGGCCGAGATCGGAAGCGGCAAGACCCCGGTCGCCGCCTACGTGTCCGCCTATGGCGGCGAATACCCGCTGTGGGATGAACTCGCCGCCGCCGTGTGGCTGGACCCCACGCTGGTGACGCAGCGCAAGACGCTGCTCGTCGACGTCGCGACCCAGGACGATGCCGGCCTGGGCGCCACGCTCAGCTGGCCGCGCGGGCGCGGGCCGAACCTCGGCGAGCGCGAGGTCGACGTGGTGCTGGACGTGGACGTGCCCCGCTTCGAGCGCCTCATGGTCAAGCTGCTGCGCCAGCCCAGGCCGGCCCCCTGACCGCTCAGCGCCGGCCGGCCGCCAGCGAGAACGGCTGCCGCCGGCCGCCACCGGTGCGGCGGTCGGCCTTGTCGGTCACGCGGCCCATCGCACTCATCGCACGGCCCTGCGCCTCGAGCCGCTGCAGGCATTGCACCAGCACGTCGACGTGCGCCGCATCGATCGCGCCCAGCAGTTCGGTGTTGAGCTGCGCGATGCGGGGAAACAGCTGCTCGTACAGCTGCCGCCCGGGTTCGGCCAGGCTCACGTGCACGACGCGCTTGTCGGCCTCGCTGCGCCGGCAGTTCACCAGCCCCTTCTTCACCAGGCCCTGCAGCCCGCGCGAGGTGCGCACGCGGTCGAGCTGCAGGCGCTCGGCCAGCGCCGACGAGGTGATCTCGTCGATCGTGTAGAGGCTCGCCACCATGCCCCATTCGCGGCGCGTGATGCCGAACCCGCCTTCGACCAGGCGCGTGACCATGACGCTGCTGGCGCGCACGACGCGGGCCAGCCGGTACATCAGCAGGTCCTCGAGGCATCGGGGCGCCAGCAGGGATGGGGCGGTGACGGGAGCGTTCATCGAAGTGTGTCGTGGTTCCCACGCGCCAGCCGTGCGCGCAGATGATGGATTAGATCAACTACCGGGCCGTGGCCTAGATTCAAGCCAGGTTGCGGAGGGTCGAATGCGTTCCTTGTTCTCGTGGCGCCTTGTCGCCGGATTCAGTGTCGCACTGGCCTCCTGGGGCGTCCAGGCGGCCGCGCTCGACGGCACGCTGACCCTGGTCGTCGGCTACGCCCCGGGCGGCGGATCGGACCGCGTCGCGCGCGTCATCGGCGACAAGCTGCACAGCGCGCTCGGCGTGACCGTGGTGGTCGAGAACGTGGCCGGCGCCGGCGGGCGCATCGCGGCCCAGCAGGTCCGGCGCGCGGGCGCGAACCAGAACGTGCTGATGCTCGGCAACCCGGCCGTGATGGTGGTGGCGCCGCTCGTCTTCAAGGACGTCGGCTACGACCCGGACAAGGATTTCGTGCCGGTCTCGCGCGTGGCCGACTACCAGTTCGCGGTGGCCGTGGGCCGTGAAGTGCCGGTGCGCGAATGGCCGCACCTGGTGGCCTGGCTCAAGGCCAATCCCGAGAAGGCCAACTTCGGCGTGCCCGCGGCCGGCAGCCTGCCGCACTTCTTCGGCCTGATGCTGGGCGACGCGGTGAAGGTCGCGCCGCAGATCGTCAGCTACCGCGGTTCCGCGCCGCTGGCCAACGACCTGCTGGGCGGGCAGCTGCCGGTGGCGATCGACACGCTGGACGCCCTGTACGCCCAGCACGCGGCCGGCAAGGTGCGCATCCTGGCGATGTCGGGCACGCAGCGCGCGAGCTTCGCGAAAGACATCCCGACCTTCCGCGAAGCCGGCTTCGACGTCGCCGCCACCGGCTGGAACGCCTTCTTCGCGCCGGCCTCCATGCCGCCGGCCAAGGTCCAGCTGCTCGGCCAGGCGATCCGCACGGCCATGCAGGACGCATCGGTGCGCAAGGCCTTCGAGACCATGAACCTGACGCCGGTGCTCAGCACGCCGGCCGAGACGGCCCAGATGCTCAAGACGTTCCGCGCGCAGTGGGAGCCCGTGGTCAAGCGCGCGGGCTTCGTGCCCTGATCACCTCGACAACACCGGGAGACAGCCCTTGAACCTGCCAGTCCTGTGGCGGCCGCTGGCCGCCTGCAGCCTCGTGCTTGCGACCTCGGTTGCGCAAGCCCAGGCGCTGAGCGAGCCGGTCACGCTCGTCGTCGGCTATGCGGCCGGCGGCAGCACCGACCGCGCGGCCCGGGTGGTCGCCGAGCACCTCGGCGCGAAGCTGGGCGTCGCCGTGACGGTCGACAACCGCGCCGGCGACGGCGGACGGCTCGCCGCGCAACAGGTCAAAGGCACGCCGGCCACCCAGAACGTGCTGATGCTGGCCAATCCGGCCGTGATGGTGGTGGCCCCCATCGTCTTCAGCAAGGGTGCGGGCTACGATCCCGACAAGGACTTCGTGCCGGTGTCGCAGGTGACCAGCTACGACTTCGCGATCGCCGTCGGCCCCGCGGTGCCGCTGGACCGGCTCATGTTCCTCGTCAGCTGGCTGTGGGCGCACCCGCAGGACACCCGGTTCGGCGTGCCGGCCACCGGCAGCCTGCCCCACTTCTTCGGCCTGATGGCGGGCGATGCCCTCAGCATCAAGCCGCAGATCACCGGCTACAAAGGCTCGGCACCGCTGCTGGCCGACCTGGTCGCCGGCAAGGTGCCGATCGCGATCGACACGCTGGATTCGCTGTACCCGCAGCACCTGGCCGGCAAGGTCCGCATCCTGGCCGTGTCGGGCACGCAGCGCGCGAGCTTCGCCAAGGACCTGCCGACCTTCCGCGAGGCGGGCATGAAGGTCGACGCCGCCGGCTGGAACGCCTTCTTCGCGCCCAGCACCATGCCCGCGGCCAAGGTGCAGCTGCTCGGCCAGGCCATCCGCGAGGTGATGCAGGAGCCGGCCGTCCAGCAGGCCTTCAATGCGCTGTACCTGACGCCGGTGGCCGCCACGCCGGCGGAGACCGCGAAGATGGTCAAGGCCTTCCGCGAGCAATGGGAGCCGGTGGTGCGCCGCTCCGGCTTCGCCCCCTGAGCGGGTTCCGAGCATGCCGCGCAACGTCCTGTTCATCATGGCCGACCAGCTGCGGCGCGACCACCTGGGCTGCTACGGTCATCCCTACCTGCGCACCCCGCACATCGACGCGCTGGCGCGCCGCGGCGTGCGCTTCGAGCAGGCCCACGTCAATTCCGGCGTCTGCGGGCCGTCGCGGATGAGCTATTACACCGGCCGCTACCCGTCCAGCCACGGCGCCACCTGGAACCGCGTGCCCCTGCCGGTCGGCGAGCTGACGCTGGGCGACTACCTGCGCGGCGCCGGCCGCCGCCTGGTGCTCGCCGGCAAGTCGCACGTCATCCCCGACCGCGAGGGCCTGGCGCGCCTGCACGTCGACGGCGGCAGCGAACTGGGGGCCCTGCTCGAACGCGGCGGCTTCGAGGAGATCGACCGCTACGACGGCCACCACGCGCCCGGCGCCGAGAGCGGCTACCCGGCCTTCCTGCACGCCCACGGCTATGCCGGCGACGACCCGTGGAGCGAGCACGTGATCTCGGCCATCGACGCCAGCGGGCAGGTCGTCAGCGGCTGGCACATGCGCAACGTGCACCTGCCCGCGCGCGTGCGCGAGGAGCATTCGGAAACGGCCTACATGACCGGCCAGGCCATGCGTTTCATGTCGGACCGGGGGGACGAGCCCTGGGTGCTGCACCTGAGCTACGTGAAGCCGCACTGGCCCTACATGGCGCCGGCGCCATACCACGCGCTCTACACGCCCGACCAATGCCTGCCGGTGCTGCGCAGCGACGCCGAACTGCGCGACGCGCACCCGGTGCTGGCGGCGTATCGCGAGAGCGAGGAGAGCCGCAGCTTCTCGATGGACGAGTGCGTGCGCACCGTGCGGCCGGCCTACCAGGGGCTGATCCACCAGCTCGACGATCACCTGGGCCGGCTGTTCGAGCACATGGACAAGCTCGGCGTGCTGGCCGACACCTTGATCGTGTTCACGTCCGACCATGGCGATTTCCTGGGCGACCACTGGCTGGGCGAGAAGGAGCTGTTCTACGACATGGTGCAGCGCGTGCCGCTGATCGTGGTCGATCCGTCGCCCGCGGCCGACGCCACGCGCGGCGGCGTGGAGCATCGTTTCGTCGAGAGCGTGGACATCGTTCCGACCCTGCTCGATGCACTGGGGCTCGAGCGCCCGGCGCATCGTCTCGAAGGCGAGAGCCTGCTGCCGCTGCTTCGCGGCAACGCGCCCGCGTGGCGCGACAGCGTGTATTCGGAGCTCGACTACAGCTTCAAGCAGGCGCGGCTTCGCCTCGGCAAGACGCCGCACAACGCGCGCGCCTGGTCGCTGCGCAACGCGCGCTGGCGCTACGTGCACTGGCTCGACGAACCCGAGCAGCTCTACGACCTGCAGTCGGACCCCGGCGAGATGCACGACCTGGGCCGCGATGCGGGCACGCAGGGGCAGCGCGATGCGCTGCGCACGCAGCTGTTCGACTGGCTCGCGCGACGCAAGCGGCGGACCACCATCAGCGATGCGCTGGTCGAGCGCGGCACCCATGCGCACAAGCGCGCAGGCGTCTACTTCGGGCAGTGGTAGGAGCACACTAGGGGCCTGGCTTCGGAGATGCGCCCATGACCACTGTCGCCGACATCCTCAAATCCAAGTCCGACACCACCGTCCACACCATCGATCCGGCGGAATCGGTCTACGATGCGCTGCGCCTGATGGCGCAGGCCAACGTCGGCGCGCTGGTGGTCGTCGAGGACGGCCACGTCGTGGGCATCGTCAGCGAGCGCGACTACGCCCGCAAGGTCGCGTTGAAGGGCCGCTCGTCGCGCGAGACGCCGCTGCGCGACATCATGGCCAGCCCGGTGATGTACGTGCAGCCGCGCCACACCAGCGAGGAATGCATGGCGCTGATGACCGACAACCGGCTGCGCCACCTGCCGGTGATGGACGACGACCAGCTGGTCGGCCTGGTCTCGATCGGCGACCTGGTGAAGAACATCATCTCCGAGCAGAAATTCATCATCGAGCAGCTGGAGCACTACATCGCGGGCGATCATTCCTGATCCAGCGAATGGCACCACTCACCCGTTCGCCCTGAGCAGGGACCGAGCTTGTCGAGGGCCCGTGTCGAAGGGTCCCTGCCGCAGCGCACCAGCGCCTGCAGCGCACCGCCACCAGGGCTTCGACAGGCTCAGCCCGGCCCTTCGACAAGCTCAGGGCGAACGGGGGTTCCTTGCCACGGCCGGGTCCSTCGACAACCSGGTTTGCTCAGACCAGTGCATGGTC
>NZ_JBFUEB010000074.1:0-34411 GCF_056404395.1 Rhizobacter sp. P2_D12
GCCGGCCGTCGACCGCCCACGCCACCATGCCCAGCAGCGCCGCGACACCGGCCGCGCCCACGCCCCAGCGCGTGGCCTGCTGCCAGCGCGGCATCGGCGGCAGGGTCGCGTCGTCGCCGTGCGCCGAGCCGAAGACTTCGGCCGCCGCCTTGTCGACGATCGCCGCGTCGATGCGCGGCTGCCCCTGGCCATAGGCCCCCAGCAGCGCGCGGTCGCACAGCAGGTTGATGCGCCGCGGCACGCCGCGCGACAGCTGGAACACGCGGTGCCGTGCCGAGCGGTCGAAGGGCAGCGCGGTGCGCATGCCGGCCACGGCCATGCGGTGGCGGATGTACTGCGAGGTTTCCTTCTCGCTCAACGCCTTCAGGTGGTAGCGCGCGATCACGCGCTGCGCCAGCTGCTCGAGCTGCGGCTGGGCCAGCATGTCGCGCAGCTCGGGCTGGCCGATCAGGATGATCTGCAGCAGCTTGCGCTCGTTGGTCTCGAGGTTGGTCAGCAGGCGCAGCTGTTCCAGCACGTCGGGCGACAGGTTCTGCGCCTCGTCGATGATCAGCACGTTGTTCAGCCCGACCGCGTGGGTGCGCAGCAGGAAGTCGTTCAGCGGATCGAGGTAGTCCTTGACGGTCGGCGCGCCCGGACCCTGGTGCTCGTAGGGGATGCGGAACTCCTCGCACACCGTCTTCAGCAGCTCGAACACCGTGAGCTTGGGGTTGAAGATGTAGGCGACGTTGCAGCGCTTCGGGATCTGCTCGAGGAAGCAGCGGCACACCGTGGTCTTGCCCGCGCCGATCTCGCCGGTCAGCAGCACGAAGCCGCCGCCGCCGCGCACGCCGTACAACAGGTGCGCGAGCGCCTCGCGGTGCCGTTCGCTCATGAACAGGTAGCGCGGATCCGGGGCGATCGAGAAGGGCTCTTGCTTGAGCCCGAAGAATGGCGCGTACATGGGGTGGGATGGATTCGGTCTCGCAGTCTATCGCCGAGCGCCACGCGTCTGACACCGACGGCGCAGATACTGGCGCCGATGCACCCGCCGTTCCCAGCCTGCCTCGTGCTGCCGTTCGCGTTGTCGTTGGCCGCGCTGCCGGCGCATGCGGCCGGTGGGCACTTCGACGTCGACGACGCGACCATTGCCGACCCCGGCCACTGCCAGGTCGAGGCCTGGGTCGCCCGCGCGCCGCGCATCGACGGGCAGTTGCTGCACCTGGGCCCGGCCTGTCGCGCCGGCCCGGTCGAGGTGGGCCTGAACGCCGACCGCGCGCGCGACGACAGCGGCGTGCAGCGCAGCCTGGGCCCGCAGCTGAAATGGGTGGCCGACCCGGCGGCCCAGCGCCTGAGCCTGGGCCTCGTGTGGGGCGCCGGCTGGGATCGCCGGCAGGGCGGGCCGGCCTCGCAGACGCTGTATGCGCCGCTCTCGTGGTGGCCGGCGACGGCGCTGCAGGTGCACCTGAACGCGGGCTGGGACCGGATGCGCGAGGCGGGCACCGCGCGGCGCTGGGGCACGGCAGGCGAATGGGCCGCCAGCGACGCTGCCAGCGTGCTGCTGGAGCACAGCCGGATCGCCGGCGAGCGGGTGTCGCGCGTGGGCGGGCGCTGGAACCTGTCGCCCCGGCTCAGCCTGGACCTGAGCCTGTCGCGCCATCACCCGGCCGAAGCCGCCGGCTACACCGGCGCCACGCTGGGGCTGAACCAGGATTTCGGGAGCTGAGCCTCAGCTCAGATGAACGAGTGGGCGAAGCCCACCAGGGCCATCGCGCCGGTCGCGAGAACCACCAGCACCCAGTTCGGCAGGAAGCCGTGGGGCGCGGGTTGCAGGCGTTGGTGACGTTGTTTGTCAGTCATGTGAACTCCGGTGTGTCCGGATCGCCCCGAAATCCGCCGGAACGACCGCCTGGCGCGGGGTTTCCGGCCAGGTGAGGCTCTCAAAGCGATCTTCGTGCCAGGCGGCGCCCCTCTCGGGGGTTGCCATCCTCAGCGGCAGTTCACCGGCAGGAAGTTCTTCGGCACGTCGGTCTTGTCCAGGCCCTTCACCGTCATCTTGTCCGGCACCGGCGCGTGGCCGCAGACCCAGGACACCGGCACCACCTGCGCATCCTCGACCACCGCCGGGCGCAGCGTCAGCGTCTTGCCCTGGATCGCGCCGTTGGCCTGGTTGCCGAAGGTGATCTGGATCGCGCCCGACTCGATGGCCACCGAGCGCACCAGCGTGCTGACGATCTTGTCGCTGGCCGGCAGCCCGGCGGCGGCGTTGTCGAGCGGCAGCGTCTTGGTGGTGGTCCACGAGGCCGCCACCGGGGCCTTGGCGATCTCGGCCAGCTTGACCGCTTCGACCAGCTGGCCGCGCACCAGGCGCCCCTGCATGCTGGGGATGGCGATGGCCGCGAGGATGGCGACGACGGCCACGACGACCATCAGCTCGATCAGCGTGAAGCCGCGTCGGTGTCTTGCCGGGGGGTGAAAGGGTGCCTGCATGCGTGCCTCGTAGCGTTGCCGGCATTCTGCGTGAAGCCGGGCCGGCCTTGCCCTGCGCGGCGGCTCGGGTTAGAAACGCCAGGTTTCAGCTTCACGCCGGCGTTGCCTGCCGGCGCCCCCCCATGGCCCGATTCGACCCCGACCGGCTCGACCAGCAATACGACAACCGGGCCCGCCATCCCGACCACCCCGAGATCTTCGACCGCTGGGGGCGCGCATCGGCGCTGTCGCGCGACGGGCTGTCGCGGCGCATCGACATCCCGTACGGCAGCGGCCCGCTGGAAACCCTGGACGTCTTTCCGTCGCCGCGCGCCGGCGCGCCGGTGCTGGTGTTCATCCACGGTGGCTGGTGGCGATCGCTGGACAAGTCGCAGCATTCCTTCGTCGCGCCGACCTTCGTGCATGCCGGCGCGATGGTGGTGCTGCCGAACTACGCGCTGTGCCCCGGCACGCCCGAGGCGCCGGTGGGCATCGACACCATCGCGCTGCAGATGGTGAAGGCGCTGGCCTGGGTCTGGCGCAACGCGGCGCTGTACGGCGGCGACCCGAAGCACATCGTGGTCGCCGGGCATTCGGCGGGCGGGCACCTGGCGGCGATGCTGCTGAACTGCGAGTGGGCCCAGGTGGGCGTCGACCTGCCGCCGAACCTGGTGCGCTCGGCGCTCGCGATCTCGGGCGTGTTCGACCTGGAGCCGGTGGGCCGCACGCCCTTCCTGCAGGCCGACCTGCGGCTGACGCCCGAACTGGCCGCCCGGCTGAGCCCGGTCAACCTGCCGGCCCCCAACGGGCTGCTGTGCGCCGCGGTCGGTGCCGACGAGAGCGAGGAGTTCCTGCTGCAGAACGACGCCATCCGCAAGGCCTGGGGCCGCCGCACGGTGCCGGTGTGCGAGCGCATCGCCGACGCGAACCATTTCACCGTGCTGCACGACCTGGCCTCGCCGCAGGGCCGGCTCAACCTGCTGGCGCGGCGGCTCCTCGGGCTGGCCTGAGGGTTGTCACTGACGACCCTGCTCGTTTACCCGCGAAGAACATAGCCGACTGCTATGCGCCACATTGAAGCTTTGTATTGGCAGCCGGCCGGACGCTGCGATACGGTTCGCGGGTCCTCCTGAACGCAGGAGAACGCATCCACTTCATTCACTAGCCAGGAGAGCGCCATGGGATTGAAAGGATCGAAGACCGAGCAGAACCTGAAGGACGCCTTTGCGGGCGAATCCCAGGCCAACCGCCGGTACCTCTACTTCGCCAACAAGGCCGACATCGAAGGCCAGAACGACATCGCGGCGCTGTTCCGCTCGACCGCCGAAGGCGAGACGGGCCATGCCCACGGGCACCTGGAGTTCCTGGAAGCGGTGGGCGACCCGGCCACCGGGCTGCCGATCGGCTCGAGCCGCCAGAACCTGACGGCCGCCGTGGCCGGCGAGACGCACGAGTACACCGACATGTACCCGGGCATGGCACGCCAGGCGCGCACCGACGGCTTCGACGAGATCGCCGACTGGTTCGAGACGCTGGCCAAGGCCGAGCGCTCGCATGCCAATCGCTACCAGAAGGCGCTGGACGCATTGGTGGACTGAATCCGGCCTTCGTTTCCAAGCCGCGGCCGTGCTGCCGCGGCTCGGCCTGACGCCCGAAGAATCAGGAGTCGTCCATGACGCGAGAAGGCAACCTCGAAGCGCCCACACGCCACCCGATCGACTGGAAGAATCCCGAGTTCTACGACGAAGACAAGTGCCTCCACGAGATGGAGCGCATCTTCGACATCTGCCATGGCTGCCGGCGCTGCGTCAGCCTGTGCCAATCCTTCCCGACGCTGTTCGACCTGGTCGACGAAAGCAGTACCCAGGAGGTCGACGGCGTGGCCAAGGTCGACTACTGGAAGGTGGTCGACCAGTGCTACCTGTGCGACCTCTGCTACATGACGAAGTGTCCGTACGTTCCGCCGCACCCGTGGAACCTGGACTTCCCCCACACCATGCTGCGGGCCAAGGCGATCAAGTTCAAGAAGGGCGAGGTCGGCGGCGGCGAGCAGTTCCTCGCGTCGACCGACGTGCACGGCCAGTTCGCCGGCATCCCGGTGGTGGTGCAGGTGGCCAACGCATTGAACAAGACGAAGCCGATGCGCAAGCTGCTCGACAAGACGCTGCACGTGCACCCCGATGCCTGGCTGCCCGAGCTGGCGACGCGCCGCTTCCGCTGGAGCGCCAGCAAGGACGGCGCCGCGACGGTGGTCACCCGCGGCGAGCGCACGCCCGGCAAGGTGGCGATCTTCGCGACCTGCTACGTCAACTACAACGAGCCCGGCATCGGGCACGACCTGCTGAAGGTGCTGGAGCACAACGACATCCCGTACACGCTGGTCGACAAGGAGTCGTGCTGCGGCATGCCCAAGCTGGAGCTGGGCGACCTGGACGCCGTCGCGAAGCACAAGGAAGCCAACATCCCGGTGCTGGCCCGCTACGCGAAGGACGGCTTCGCGATCCTGAGCGCCATCCCCAGCTGCACGCTGATGTTCAAGCAGGAGCTGCCGCTGATGTTCCCGGACGACGCCGACACGCGGCTGGTGCAGCAGGCGATGTTCGACCCGTTCGAGTACCTGATGGCGCGCCACAAGGACGGGCTGCTGAAGACCGACTTCAAGCAGCCGCTGGGCAAGGTGAGCTACCACATCCCCTGCCACGGCCGGGTGCAGAAGATCGGCAAGAAGACCGAGGAGATGCTGAAGCTGATCGGCCAGGCGGTGACGGTGCAGGTCAACACGGTGGAGCGCTGCTCGGGGCACGCCGGCACGTATGGCGTGAAGACGGCCTACCACCCGGTGGCGATGAAGATCGGCAGGCCGGTGTTCAAGGCGATGGCGAACAACGAGCCCGACTACATCAGCTCCGACTGCGCGCTGGCCGGCCACCACATTGCGCAGGGCATGGCGCAGCAGGGCGCGCCGGCGGCGAAACTGCAGCACCCGCTGAGCCTGGTGCGCATCGCCTACGGCCTGTGAAAGGGATTCCATGAGCATCACGAAAGACAGCCTGCTGACGCTGGAGGCCTACGCGAAGATCCGCAAGACCGAGCGGCCCGGGTTCATCGCGCACCGCAAGCTGCGCTCGGTGTCGCTGGGCGAGCACATCACGGTGCAGTTCGAGGACGAGCAGACGATCCGCCGCCAGATCCAGGAGATGCTGCACATCGAGAAGATCTTCGACGAGGCAGGCATCCTGGGCGAGATCGAGGCCTACGCGCCGCTGGTGCCCGACGGCAGCAACTGGAAGGCGACGATGCTGATCGAATACCCCGACGTGCACGAGCGCAAGCGCGAGCTGGCGCGGCTGATCGGCATCGAGGACCGCATGTTCGTCGAGGTCGAGGGCCATGCGCGGGTGTACGCGATCGCCGACGAAGACCTGGACCGCGAGACCGACGAGAAGACCTCGGCGGTGCATTTCCTGCGCTTCGAGTTTCCGACCGCCGCGCGCGAGGCGCTGCGGGCCGGCGCGGCATGCAAGCTGGGGTGCGACCACACGCACTACCCGGCGCACGTCGCGATCAATCCGGAGACCCTGGCCTCTCTGGCGGGCGACTTGCGATAACAGGCCCTCGTGACAGGAGCGGTGCCGGCCACGTGCCGGCATTTTGTTTTTGGCTATCGCAGGTTTAGGAAGCCTCAAACGCGAACGGTTCGCATCGACGCCAGTTCATGCATAGAATGCATCATTCGCGAAGCTTCGATAGCTTCAATCATCCGCAACTCAAGGAGAGATCCCATGAAAACCGTTGGCGACAAGGTCGAAGCGTTCAGCGTCGTGRCTGCCAAGCCCGGCTTCAACCACCACGAAGAGAACGGCGTCTCGGCGTTCGAGACCATCACCGAGAAGAGCTTCCCGGGCAAGTGGAAGATCATCTATTTCTACCCGAAGGACTTCACCTTCGTGTGCCCGACCGAGATCGTCGGCTTCGACAAGCTGTCGGCGCAGTTCGCCGAGCGCGATGCGGTGCTGCTGGGCGGTTCGACCGACAACGAGTTCAGCAAGCTGGGCTGGCGCCGTGAGCACAAGGACCTGAGCAAGCTGGGCCACTACAGCTTCGGCGACGTGACCGGCTCGCTGGTCGACCAGCTGGGCGTGCGCGACAAGGCCGAAGGCGTGGCACTGCGCGCGACCTTCATCGTCGACCCGGACAACACCATCCAGCACGTCAGCGTGAACAACCTGAACGTCGGCCGCAACCCGGAAGAAGTGCTGCGCCTGCTGGACGGCCTGCAGACCGACGAGCTGTGCCCGTGCAACCGCGGTGTCGGCGGCGCGACGCTGTAATCGATCGACCGCAAGACCCGGCCGGGGGCCTTTCGAGGCTCCCTCCTGAAATGCCCGGTCCGCCGGGCATTTTTGTTTCCGCACGACCCGAATCGAGGATGAAGAGATGGACTTTCTGAACAGCATCAAGGAACAGATCCCGGACTGGGCGAAGGACATTCGCCTGAACATCGACGGCGTGATCGCGCGCTCGAGCCTGGCGCCCGAAGACGCGCTGGGCGTCGCGCTGGCCGCCGCCTTCGCGGCGAAGAGCAAGCCGCTGATCGACGTCTTCCAGGCCAACATGCCGGCGGCGGAAGCGAACGCGGCCCTCACCGCGGCGGCGCTGATGGGCATGAACAACGCCTGGTATCCGTTCGTCGAGATGGCCAACGACGAAGAGCTGAAGACGGTGCGCGCCGAGCTGCGCATGAACGCCTACGCCACCAGCGGCGGCGTCGACAAGAAGAAGTTCGAGGCTTACGCGCTGGCCGCGTCGATCGTCGGCAAGTGCCACTTCTGCATCAGCTCGCACTACGCGCTGCTGAAGAAGGAAGGCCTGACGACGCAGCAGCTGCGCGACATCGGCCGCATCGCGGCGGTGGTGAATGCGGCGTCGCAGGTGCTGGTGGCGAAGTAAGGCTTCAGGGCTGCGGCGCGCGGCCGACGCCGAACAGCTCGGCCACCGCCTCGCGGTATTGCGGCTGCCCCAGGTCGTTGGTGCTGTGGTGCGAGCCGCCCTCGACCAGCAGGAAGCGCTTGGGCTCGCGGGCGCGCTCGAACAACGCCCGGCCGAGCGCCGGCTGGATCAGCGTGTCGTTGCTGCCGTGCACCACCAGCAGCGGCGAGCCGATGTCGGCGATGCGCGAGGCGGCGTCGAAGCGCTGCGTGATCAGCGGCCCGACCGGCAGCCAGCCCCAGCGGAATGTCGAGACCACGTCGGGGATCGACGTGAAGCTGCCTTCGACGATCAGGCCGGCTTCGTCGGGCACCTCGGCGGCCAGCTGCACCGCGATCGCGCCGCCCAGCGAATGGCCGAAGATGAAGCGGCGTGACTGCGGGCACTGCTTCGCGAGCCAATCCCACGCCGCATGCGCATCCTCGGTGGCCAGGTCCTGCGACGGCAGCGTGGCGGTGCTGCGGCCGAAGCCGCGGTAGTCGATCGCCAGCACGGCGAAGCCCAGGTCATGCATGCGCCGCATGCGCGACGCGCTGGTTCGCACGTCGAAGCGGGCGCCATGCAGGTAGAGCAGCACCGGTGCCGCCGGGTCGTCCTGGGGCAGCCACAGGCCGTGCAGGCGCACCTGCTGGCCGCGCGATTCGGCGGCCCTGGATTCGTAGCCGATCCAGGCGTCGTCCAGGCCCTCGGCGGCTGCGGCACCGCCATACCAGACGCGGTCGCCGGGCTGGAAGATCCAGGCACGCTGGCGCTCGTCGAGCGTCGCGCAGCCAAGTTGGAAACCGAGCAACAACGCCAGGCCGGCCGCGAACGCGGCCTTGCGGTGCCAGTGGCGGAAGAGCAGGCGCATCGAGGCACGATGTTGACACGCCGCGAACAGGCGACAGCGCCGCTCGGACTCTCGGCGGCTACTTCTTGATGCTGTAGCTGTCGCCGTAGACCTTCCAGTTCAGCGGCGTGTTCAGGCCGAAGTTGCCGTCGCGCAGCCACACGCGCTGGGCGGTGTCGACGCGGCTGGTGTCGGAGTGCGCCTCCTCGGTCTTCATCGCGGCCACGCGGGCATCGAGGAAGGCATTCAGGTAGGTCGTCTCGTCGCCGCCCTGGGCCGGCGTCTTGGCGCGCGACATCGCGGTCTTGCGGATGCCGCCGAAGCTGACGCCGCTGTTGCCCGGGCCGTGCATCACGATCGCGTCGTAGTAGATGAACTGGCCGAGCGCACGCAGGCCGTCGGTCTTGGCTTGCTGCACGGCGGGGTTGAAGTACTGGTCGTCGCGCACCGCGTCCTGCGCCTGCTGGAACACCATGTCGGCGGCGGCGGTCTTCCAGTCGGCCTGGTAGGTCGGGTCCAGCCCGGCGTGCGAGTCGCTGCCGTTGACCTTCTTCAGCGCCGGCAGGTACTTGGCCAGCACGTTGTTCGGCGAGCGCCGGGTGTAGTCCTGCACGACTTCCAGCATGTCGCTGGTGCCCGAGCAGAAGCCGATGATGCCGGCGGTGTAGCCGCGGCCGTCACCGATGTCCTGGATGTAGGCGTATTGCGCGCGCCAGTTCAGCGACGAGTTCTCGGCGCTCGAGACGATCTGCATCGCGATGTCCTTCTTGGCGGCATCGGCGAGGTCGGCGGAGGCGGGCGCAGGAGCGGGAGCCGGAGCCGGAGCCGGCGTGGGGGCTGGGGCTGGTGCGGGCGCAGGCGCCGGTGCCGGTGCGGGAGATGGTGCTGGCGCTGGGGCTGGAGCAGGAACGGGGGCAGGTGCGGGGGCGGGCGGGGTCCCCGAAATCGGGCCGGACGACTCGTCGTCTGAGCTGCCGCCACAGGCGGACAGCGCGGCGCTCAGCATCAGCAGGGCAAGGTGGTGGCGACGGTTCATGGCTGGGCGCGGCAATGGCAAAGGATGGAATCGTTTCCATTCTGAGCGTGCCGCCCGCGTCAGTCTGTGACCAGCTGCAACCCCTTTATGGGCGGCTGTTGCGTGTCGCCCACCACCCTTCCAGGCTGTACACCACCAGCGCCACCCAGATGAAGCCGAACCCCGCCAGCCGTGCCCCGGCGAACGGCTCGCCGAACAGCCACACGCCGAGCCCGAACTGGATCGTCGGCCCGATGTACTGCATCAGCCCGAGCGTCGTCATCGAGATGCGGCGTGCGCCTGCCGCGAACAGCAGCAGCGGGACCGCGGTGATCGGCCCGGCCGCCAGCAGCCACAGGTTGGTCGCGGTGTCCGCCAGCGGGAACGACCCCGTGCCCTGCAGCTGCCAGAACAGCAGCGCGGCGATCGCCAGCGGCGCCAGCAGCATCGCCTCCAGCGCCAGCCCCTCCAGCGGCCCGAGCACCGCCACCTTGCGCAGCAGCCCGTAGCTGCCGAAGCTGGCCGCCAGCACCAGCGCGATCCACGGCAGCTGGCCGGCCTGCACCGTCAGCCACACGACGCCGGCCGTGGCCAGCGCGAGCGCCACCCACTGGCCGCGCCGCGGGCGCTCGTGCAGCACGGTGTAGCCGAGCAGCACGTTGACCAGCGGCGTGATGAAGTAGCCCAGGCTCGCATCGATCACGTGGCCGTGGTTGACCGACCAGATGTAGGTCAGCCAGTTCACCGCCAGCAGCAGCGCACTGGCGGCAAACGCCGCCAGCACGCGCGGGCGGCCCAGCAGCGGCCGCAGCCAGCTCCACTGCCGCCGCACCCCCAGCACGATCAGCACGAAGGCGAGCGACCAGACGATGCGGTGCGCCAGCACCTCGCCGGCCGGCAGCATGGCCAGCCGGCGGAAGAAGAGCGGGAACACGCCCCACAGGGCGAAGGCGAGGGCGGCGCTGAGCATTCCGTAATTCATGCGGTGGATTGTCCGTGCAGCGCGAGCGCGGCATGATGCTCGGCCATGGCCCATGTCGTGTTCACGCAGCAGCTGCGGCGCTTCATCGAGACGCCGGAGCTGGACGTCGACGCGCCCACGCTGCGCGGCGCGCTCGAGCGCGTGTTCGCCGCCCACCCGCGGCTGCGCGGCTACGTGCTCGACGAGCAGGGCCACATGCGGCCCAACGTGGTGGCCTTCGTCGACGGCGTGCGCAGCCACGACCGCATCGCGCTGGCCGACCCGCTGCGCCCGGACAGCCGCATCCACGTGATGCAGGCCTTGTCCGGCGGTTGAAGTTGAACCTGGAGGAGCGTCAGATGACACAGCGCGCCTGGATTGCCACCCGCAAGGGCCTGTTCGAACTGAAGCGCGACGCCGCCGGCTGGCAGGTCGCCCGCAGCAGCTTCCTCGGCGAACCGGTGTCGATGCTGCTGCCGCCCGGCCCCGACGGCCGCATGCTCGCGGCGCTGAACCTGGGCCACTTCGGCGTCAAGCTGCATGCGTCCGATGACCAGGGCGTCACCTGGCACGAGGTCGCCGCGCCGGCCTTCCCCGAGCAGCCGGCCGACGCGACCGGCGTGCCGTGGAAGGTGCAGCAGGTCTGGTCGCTGGAACGCGCGCACGGCACGCTGTGGGCCGGCACCTTGCCGGGTGGCCTGTTCCGCAGCGGCGACGGCGGCGAGAGCTGGCAACTCGTCGACGCCCTGTGGCAGCGCCCCGAACGCGCCGAATGGTTCGGCGGCGGCTACGACGTGCCGGGCATCCACTCGATCTGCGCCCACCCCACGCAGGCCGGCCAGCTGGTGCTGGGCATCAGCTGCGGCGGCGTCTGGGTCACGAACGACGACGGCGCGAGCTGGTCGCTGCAGGCCGACGGCATGCACGCCGCCTACATGCCGCCCGAGCAGGCGGCGTCGCCCAACACGCAGGACCCGCACCGCATCGTGCGCTGCGGCGCGCAGCCGGACGTGCTGTGGACGCAGCACCACAACGGCATCTGGCGCTCCACCGATGCGTCGGCCTCGTGGCAGCAGGTCACCACCGCGCCGCTGTCGGATTTCGGCTTCGCCGTCGCGGTGCACCCGCAGGACGCGCAGACCGCGTGGTTCGTGCCCGGCGTGGCCGACCAGCAGCGCGTGCCGGTGGACGGGGCGCTGGTCGTCAACCGCACGCGCGACGGCGGCGCGAGCTTCGAGACCTTGCGCAGCGGCCTGCCGCAATCGCACTGCTACGACCTGGTCTACCGGCATGGGCTGGACGTGTCGGCCGACGGACGCAGCCTGCTGATGGGCAGCACCACCGGCCACGTGTGGAGCAGCGACGACACCGGCGAGCAGTGGGTGCACCTGCCGGCACAACTGCCGCCGGTCTACGCGCTGCACTTCGGTTGACGAAGCCACCGATACATCGGCTGACATGTTGTGGTGCCGCGCGCACAGCGCGGCCCCTCGATCTGGGGGGAATCGCGTTGCAGTGCATGACAAGTCATGCAGCGCTCCGGACAATCGTGCTGTCGAGGAAACAGCATGCCCACCACCATCACCGTCGGAGCCCGTTCGATTTTCGTCACCGCCACGGCGTGGGTCTTCATGCTGCTGGGCGCGCTGGCCAGCGTGTCGGCGCTGCTGCAGAACGCGATGCTGGTGTCGGGCGGTTTCGATGCCGGCGGCCAGCAGGTGAGCGGCCTGTTCGGCATGCTGATCGCCCACCTGCCGTGGGTGGTCAATGCGGGGCTGGTGATGTCGCTGGCCACGCTGGCCTCGGCGATCGGCCTGCTGCTGCGCTTGGACTGGGCGCGCCGCACCTTCATCGCGCTGCTGCTGCTGGCCATCGTCGCCAACCTGCTGGGTCTGTGGCTGCAGCAGGAGGTGATGCAGTCGGTGGTCGACACGACGCTCAGCACCACGGCGCTGCCGCCGCGGGCCATGGGCGTGTTCGGCGGCTTCGTCACCGCGGCGCGCGTGATGGCGGTGCTGGTGACGCTGGGGGCCTGCGGGTTGCTCGGCTGGATCATCCGCCGGCTGATGTCGGCCAGCGTGCGCCAAGAGTTCGCCTGATCAGAACTCGCCGTCGACGTAGTACCAGCGGCCGTCTTCGCGCACGAAGCGGCTGGTCTCGTGCAGCCGCTGCGCGCGGCCCCCGAGCTTGCTGCGGGCGACGAACTCCACGATCGCATGATCGGCGTCCTGCGCCACGTGCCGGCGCACGTCCAGGCCCAGCCAGCGCAGGCCCGGCGGATCGGGCTCCAGCAGGGCCGGCCGCGTGCTCGCGTGCCAGGTCGCGAGCAGGTAGTCCGGCAGGCCGTTGACGAAGGCGCTGTAGCGCGAGCGCATCAAGGCCTCGGCATCGGACGCCAGCAGGTGCAGCGGGCCGGCGTGGTAGCGGCCGCAGCAGTCGGCGTAGGGATGGGGCAGGCCGCACGGGCAGGTCATGTCAGTTCGAGGCTCCAGGTTTCCCCAACCAGATCGTGCCCGAAACTGCGGTGCGGTTCGCTCGCCACCAACCGGTAGCCCGCCGACGCATAGATGCCGCGCGCCGCCAGCAGGTTGGCGTTGGTCCACAGCGTGATGCGCCGGTAGCCGGCCTGGCGCGCGAAGCGCTCGCATTCGGTGACCAGCCGGCGCCCCAGCCCCAGCCCGCGCGCCGACGGCTCGACCAGCAGCATGCGCAGCTGCGCGATGCCCTCGACCGGCTGCTGCGTGGCCTCGTCGCGCGCCTGCACCAGGAACACGCAGCCGAGGTTGGCACCGTCGCGCTCGGCGATCCAGCAGGCTTCGCGCGCCGCGTCGAAGCGTTCGATGAAGTCGGCCGCGATGCGCGCGACCAGCGCCTCGAAGCGCATGTCCCAGCGGTACTCGTCGGCATACAGCGCGCCGTGGCGGGCGACCACCCAGCCGAGGTCGCCGGGCCGGTGCGCGCGCAGCAGGTAGGGCTGGCGCGCCTGGCGGGCCGGGTCGTCGTCGAGCAGGCGCTGCAGCGTGTCCATCGCCTGCAGCAGCTGCTGCTGCGATTGCTCGTTCAGCCCGTCCAGCAGCGCCTGCACCTGGCGCTGCGAGCCGGTGTCCAGCGGCGCGAACGCGGCGCGGCCGGCGTCGGTCAGCGACAGCTGCGACTGGCGCGCATCGCTGGCCGACGGCGTGCCCTGGATCAGCCCGCGTTCGCGCAGGCTGCGCAGCAGCCGGCTCAGGTAGCCGGGATCGAGGTCGAGGGCGCGCGCCAGCTCGCTGGCCGTGGCGTGCGGGCGGTGCGCGAACTCCCAGAGCAGCCGCGATTCGGTCAGCGTGAAGCCGCTGTCGACCAGGCCTTCCTGCAGCACGCCGATGCGCCGCGTGTAGAAGCGGTTGAAGGCCCGCACGGCATCGGCACGGCGGCGGGTGTCTGTCGATGGGCTCATGTCCCGCATGCTGCAGCAATTGATTGCCAAAAGCAACTATTGGATTGCTAAAAGCTCATTCAAACGCACTTGTAACGCCTTGGGCAGGGAAAAGAACAGGCCTCTATACTGGATGCTCATACAGTAGTCGCCATGCCATTCGCCGCCATCTCTTCCCCTGCCACCCGCCGCGCTCCGCTGCCCGAGAGCCTGCACACCCGTGTGTGGCGCGGCCACCAGATGGGTCGCAGCCTCGAGCAGGCGCTGCCCACCGGGTTCCCTCTGCTCGATGCCCAGCTGCCTGGCGGTGGCTGGCCGCGTCGCGCGCTCACCGAACTGCTGCTGCCGCACCCGGGCCTGGGCGAGATCCGCCTGCTGGCGCCCGGCCTCGCGGCCACGCAGCGGGCCGGCCGGCTGGTGATGCTGTTCGATCCGCCGGCCGCCTTGTCGGCCTGGGCGCTGCTGCAGATGGGGTTGGATGCCGAGCAACTGCTGGTGATCGACACCGGCACGCAGGGCATCCCGGGCATCGACGGCCGTCCGCACGAGGCTGGCGTCGATGCCCGGCTGTGGGCGCTGGAGCAGGCCCTGCACAGCGGCCACGTCGGCGCGGTGCTGGCCTGGCTGCCGCCGCGGCTGCGTGCCGAGCGGCTGCGCCGGCTGCAGGTGGCCGCGCATGCGCACGACGGCCCGGCCTTCGTGCTGCGCGAAGTGGCAGTGCAGCAGCAGGCCAGCCCCGCGCCATTGCGGCTCGCGCTGCGCGCCGGCGGCGCCGACCAGCTGGCGCTGCGCGTGCTGAAGCGCCGCGGCCCGCCGCTCGCGCACGAACTGTTGCTGGCGCTGCCGCCGGTGCTGTCGGCGACTTCGGCCCGCAAGGCGCGCGAGCTGGCGGTGCAGCCGCCGGTCGCTGCGCAGCCGCTGCGCGCCGCGACCTTCGTCAACCTCGCCTGACCTGTCCATGGGCACGCGATGCTCTGGATCGGTCTTCACCTGCCGTTGCTGTCGCTGGAGTCCTTCCTGGCGACGCTGCCGGCGCAGCACGCCGGGCAGCCGGTCGCGCTGGTCGAGGCGCACCAGGTCGTGCATGCCTGTGCCCGGGCGCAGGCGCTGGGCGTCAAGCCCGGGCTGAAGCGCGCGACCGCGCTGGCGCTGGCGCCGCAGCTGCTGCTGGGCCAGGCCGATGCGCTGCGCGATGCGCAGGCACTGACGGGCATCGCACACGCGGCGCTGGCGTTCTCGCCGGCGGTGTGCCTGTCGGCGCCGCAGGGCGTGCTGGTCGAGGTCGAGGCCAGCCTGCGCTATTTCGGCGGGCGCGAGGCGTTGCTGCAGCGGCTGCGCGACGCGCTGCAGCCGCTGGGCCACCAGGTGCACTGCGTCAGCACGCCGACCGCGCAGGGGTCGGCGCTGCTGGCGCGCGTGCACGACGGGCTGCATTGCGCCGATGCCGCCGCGCTGCAGCGCGCCCTCGATGCCGCGCCGGTGTGGCTGCTCGGGCCGGGGCACGAGCATTGGGATGCGCTGCAGGGCATGGGGCTGAACACGCTGGGCGACCTGCGCAGCCTGCCGCGCGCCGGGCTGGCGCGGCGCTTCGGCGAGTCCTTGCTGCACGAGTTCGATGCCGCGCTCGGCCACCGGCCCGACCCCCGCGTGGCGGTTGAGCTGCCGGCGCGCTTCCACAGCGAGCTCGAGCTGTTCGCGCGGGCCGACACCACCGAGCAGGTGATGCACGGCTCGCAGGTGCTGCTGTCGCGGCTGGTCGCGTGGCTGTCGGCCCAGCATGCCTTCGTGCGCCGCTTCAGCCTGCAGATGAAGCACGAGCCGCGCTGGCGGCGCGATGCGCAGACGCCGCAGCACACCACGCTCGAACTCGCGCTGGCCGAGCCGTCGCGCGATGCGAAGCACCTGGCGGCGCTGCTGCGCGAGCGGCTGTCGCAGCTGCAGCTGGCCGCGCCGACGCTGGAACTGGCGCTGCGAGCCAGCGACATCGCGCGCAAGCCGCCGCCGAATGCCGAGCTGTTCCCGACGCCGCGCAGCGAGCAGGAAGGCCTGACGCGGCTGCTCGAACGCCTGCAGGCGCGGCTCGGCCGCGAGCGGGTGCAGCGCGTGCTGCCGGTGCAGGACCACCGGCCCGAGCGCGGCAGCCTGGTGTGCGCGGCCCGTTCGGAGGGTGCGGCGCAGAGCGGGCCTGCCGTACCGCGCTTGCGTTCCACCGAACTGCCTCTGCAGGCAGGGGCGTCACGCCCGGTGTGGCTTCTGCCGCAGGCGCTTCCCTTGGGGGAGCGACAGTCGCAACCCTTGCTCGACGGCCAGCCGCTGCAACTGCTGGCCGGGCCGGAACGCATCGAGGCCGGCTGGTGGGATGGCGATGGGATCGAGCGTGACTACTTCATCGCACAGACGGCCGAAGGAGCCCTGGTGTGGCTGTATCGAGCCCGGCTGCCGTTCTCGGACCAATCTGAAGGCGAGGGCTGGTTCCTGCAGGGACGTTACGGCTGATCAGTGGAGGTGAAGCGCCGTGAGGGTATCGCCCGCGAGCTGCCGTGCCCGGCTGCAGCGTTCGGCAACCTGCGGCCAGTTGGCGGTGATTCGGAGTGCTGCCCGCAGCACATCGGCCCGCGTCTTCCGAAAGCGCTGCCTGAGAGGCAATTGCGCAAGTTGCACCTCGATGTCGAGGCGGCATTCGAGGTCTGCCAGCAAGGGATGGCCAGCCGGCAAGGTTGCCGCCGCGATCCAGCTGCCCGTGTTCATGGCCGGCAGCCACACGATGCACGTCGGCCCGGGCCAGGCTGGATGGAGCCAACTCAGCAGCACGGCGTGCAGTGCGCTCGCAGCAGCTGTCTCCGGAGGGCACGGATTCGCGCAAGGCAGCCCGAGCCAGTGGACTTCGATCTGGTCATCGCCGAATCCCACGCCCGCATACGAGAAACCGGCGACATCCGCATCCAGGTGCAGCACGATGGCGTCGAAGCCGGCCAGCGTCGGATCCTCGCTCAGCGGCCCGTGGTGCCGCTTCGCGACATCCTTGCACCACTTCAGCACGCCGCCCCAGCCGCCTCCGAACTTTGGCTGGGTAATTTCGGGTTGCAACTGGATCAACTCGAAGGTGCGAGGACTCAGGATGGCGTCCAGCGCCGCCTTCAGAACTTCCCGCTCTGTCGGGCCCTCTGCCACCAGGGCGATACGCAGGTCAGACATTCGGGACCGCCCCCAGATGCCCCATCGGCCACAGCCGCGACAGCGGGTACTGCTGGTTGAGTGCCGCCAGCTCGGGCGTCATTGCAATGCGATGGACGCTGGTGTGGCCGAGGTTGTTTCGCCCGATGGCAAACAGGCGGATGTCATCGTTGGCCAGGTCGAGCCCGTCCAGCACCGCGGGATTGTGGGCAGTGAACAGGAGTTGCCGCGCTGGAGCTTGCGGCCCAGGGCGCGACTGTCCATGTGTGAGCCAGCCATGCAGTCGCTGCACCAGTGCCGTGACGAGTCGCGGGTTCAATGCCTGGTCGAGGTTGTCGATGGCCAGCACCTGCGGGCTGCGCTCCGCGAGGCACAAGGCGGCACAGTACAGCACGTACAGCGCGCCTTCGCTGGCGTCATAGGCCGTCAGCTCATTCCGGCTGGGCGCCATGTAGCGGTCGGTGAACTTCAGCACCGTCTGTGACCGAGGCACCGACGGCGACAGCAAGGTCTGGGCGCTGCGCGTGATGTTGACGTCCGAGGCCCAGTCCAGCATGCCCAGCAGGTCATCCAGCAGGCCGGAGTCGTCTGCCAGTGCCGAATGCCGGAGATCGTCCACGGCCTCGGCCAATCGGCCGCCCGACAGGCCGACCGGTTCGCGGGTCTGCTGGTCCGGCACCATCCCGCGCAGGGTCGGCGTGTTGGGGCAATAGATGGCGTACTGCTGAAGCTCGGCCAGCAGGGCGGCCGCGGCGCTGGCCGGCTCCATCTCGACCATGCGCAGCGCCGCCAGGCCGGACTTCGGATTGAGGTTGCGCTTGTTGCGGACACCGTCGGAGACGATCACGTCTGCGCCTTGTTCGAGGCGTTCCGTCTTGAACGTCCAGGCCGGTTCCGGAGACTCCAGCGGGTTCAGCAGCGAGACGCGGTACACGGCGCCCCGATCCGATGCAGCCTCGATGCCGATGTGCGGCTGCACGGGAGTGCCGCGGAACGAACTCTTGTACAGGCGAGGCAACCCCGCCCGTACGCCGCGACGCAGCAAGGCTTCGTCGTCCACGGTGCCGTTCGCGGCAGCTCCCAGGACGCCGACGGCTTCAAGGATGTTGCTCTTGCCGACACCGTTGGCGCCGATGAAGCAATTGACCGTTCCCAGCTCCAGACCCGACTCGCCGAGATCGTGGATCGACTTGAAGCCGTTGATCTTGATCGTCTTGATCATCCTTGTACTCCGGGCTACCTCTGCCTCAGGTTCAAGCGCAGCAGGTTGCTGCGCTGCCACGCTTCGACCTCCTCGTTCAGCAGGAACAGCGTGCGCGGATGCGTCTGCGCCCAGCCTTCGCCGAAGGCGAGCGTGGCCTGCCGGCCCTGCAACTGCAGCTGCAGCGCCGCGGTGTCGACCGCGCCGCGCGCATGGCACTTGATGATCGCCAGCCGCAGGCACAGCACCTGCAGCGCGAAGTCCTCGTTCTCCAGCTGCGGCTCCACCTTGCGCAGGCCGCCGCGCTGCGCCAGCACCAGCTCGGCCAGCCGCCGCTGCTGCGATTGCGAGAAGCCCGCGGCGTCGACATTGCCCAGCACGTAGGCGCTGTGCCGGTGGTGGTCGTGGTGCGAGATCATCATGCCCATCTCGTGCAGCGCGCAGGCCCAGCGCAGCTCGCGCAGCTGGGTCGTGCTGCGCTGCGGCGCCGCGCCGGCATGCAGTGCATCGGCGATGCTCGCGACGCGCTCGGCCTGGCCGATGTCGACCTCGAAGCGCCGCTGCAGCTCGCGCACCGACGCGTCGCGCATGTCGTGGCCTTCGCTGCTGCGCGTCTCGGCATGCAGCCGCTCGTCGAGGTCGAAGATGACGCCCTGGCGCAGCGCGCCGCGCGCCGGCTGCAGCACGTCGATGCCGAAGTGCGTGGCCAGCGTGTACAGGATGGCCAGGCCGCCGGCGATCACCGCGCGGCGGTCTTCCTTCAGCCCGGGCAGGCTCAGCTTGTCGATGCGGCCGGCCTTCAGGCACTGCTCGATGCACCAGCGCAGGCCGTCGGGCGTGATCGCGCCATCGCTGATGCCGCTGGCCTGCAGCAGCTGCGACACCGCGCCGGCGGTGCCCGACGAGCCCAGCGCCTCGCGCCAGTGCTGCGGCGCGAACGGCGCCAGCGCTTCTTCCAGCTCGGCACCGGCCGCCACCTGCGCGGCGCGGAACGCGGCCTCGCTGAAGCGGCCGTCGGCGAAATAGCGCATCGACAGGCTGACGCTGCCGACCTGGAACGACTCGGCGCGCAGCGGCGTGCGACCCTGGCCGAGGATCATCTCGGTCGAGCGCCCGCCGATGTCGATCACCAGCCGCGGCTCTTCGGACGGCTGCAGGCGCGCGACGCCGGCATAGATCAGCCGCGCTTCCTCGCGGCCCGAGATCACCTCGATCGGCAGGCCGAGCACGCTTTGCGCGCGCACCAGGAAGGCATCGCGGTTGCGCGCTTCGCGCAGCGTCTGCGTCGCCACCGCGCGCACCTGGCCGGGCACATAGCCCTGCAGCCGCTGCGCGAAGCGGCCCAGGCAGGCCAGGCCGCGCAGCGTCGCGTCCTCGGTCAGCAGGCCGGATTTGTCGAGGCCGCCACCCAGCCGGACAGTCTCTTTCAGGTAGTCGATGCGCTTGTAGCGGCCGGGGCTCAGTTCGCCGATCTCGAGGCGAAAACTGTTCGAGCCCATGTCGATGGCCGCAAGGTGGTCGGGGAATCGGCTGGTCATGCGGGCGATTCTCTCCGTGTTTTGCATGCAGACCCCGTTGTGGCCAGGGGCGGCAACGAGAAAATAGAATCGCGGCGATCTCCACCCGACCCGGACAGCGCGATGCCGATCACCGAACCCGATGTGCAGGCCCCCGTCGTCGCGCGGGGCGGCGTTGGCCAGGGCTATGCGGCCTCGGTGCAGCCGATCACCGCCCATGCGGTCGCCACCGATGCGCACGGGCTGACGGCCGGCGCGGTGACGATCCCGGTCGGCGGCTTCCAGATGCCGGCCTACCGCGCGATGCCGGCCGGGCGCAGCGGGCTGCCGGTGGTCATCGTGGTGTGCGAGATCTTCGGCGTGCACGAGCACATCGCCGATGTCGCGCGCCGCTTCGCGAAGCAGGGCTACTTGGCGATCGCGCCCGAGCTGTTCGTGCGCCAGGGCGATGCGTCGGCCTACACCGACACGGCGGTGCTGTTCGCCGAGCTGATCAGCAAAGTGCCCGACGCGCAGGTGCTGAACGACCTGGACGCCACCGTCAGCTGGGCGGCCACGCAGGGCGGCGACGTGTCGCGGCTGGGCGTCACCGGTTTCTGCTGGGGCGGGCGCGTCACCTGGCTGTTCGATGCGCACAACGCGGCGGTGAAGGCGGGCGTCGCCTGGTACGGCAAGCTCGCGTCGCCGGCCACCGAGCTGCAGCCGCGCCGCCCGGTCGACGTGGCCGGCCGGCTGCACGGGCCGGTGCTGGGGCTGTACGGCGAGGCCGACGCCAGCATCCCGCTTGACACGATTGATAAGATGAAATCAGCCCTGGCGGCCGGTGGCCCGGCGTCCCGGGCGTCCGAGTTCGTGATCTACCCCGACGCGCCGCATGCCTTCCACGCCGACTACCGCGCCAGCTATCGCCAGGGCGCGGCCGAGGATGGCTGGCGGCGTTGCCTCGACTGGTTCAAGGCCCACGGCGTGGCCTGAAGCCCGCTGCGTTTCCTGCCCAGCCGCGCGTCGCGCGGCTTTTTGTTGGACCGAGTCCCCATGACCCTCCTGTATATCGTGCTCGCGACCTTTGCCGGCGGGCTGCTGTCGGTGCTGCTGGCCGCCAGCCTGACGATCAACGTGCTCGGCCGCATCGTGCACCACCTGGTCAGCCTGTCGGCGGGCGTGCTGCTCGGCACCGCGCTGCTGAACATCCTGCCGGAGGCCTTCGAGAGCAAGGCCAGCCCGCAGAGCCTGTTCATGACGCTGCTGGCCGGGCTGCTGTTCTTCTTCCTGCTCGAGAAGGCCGAGCTGTACCGCCACGGCCACCACCACGAAGGGGACGAGCACCACCACCACCACGGCTTCGACAAGCACCAGGCCGGCCGCGGCGGCTGGACGGTGCTGCTGGGCGACAGCATCCACAACTTCTGCGACGGCATCATCATCGCGGCCGCCTTCCTGACCGACACGCGGCTGGGCACGTTCACCGCGCTGGCCATCATCGCGCACGAGATCCCGCAGGAGGTGGGTGACTACATCGTGCTGCTGAACGCCGGGTTGTCGCGCGGCAAGGCGCTGCTCTACAACGCGGTGTCGGGGATGGCGGCGGTGGTCGGCGGGGTGGTGGGCTACGTGGTGGTCGGGCCGTGGGAAGCGCTGTTCCCGTACCTGCTGGTGATCGCGTCGAGCAGCTTCATCTACGTGGCAGTGGCCGACCTGATCCCGCAGTTGCAGCACCGGCTGTCGGCCAAGGACACGGCGGCGCAGCTGGCCTGGCTGGCAGTCGGGCTGGCCATCGTGATCTTCGTGGCGAGCCACGCGCACCATCATTGAATGCGTCCCGGATTGGCATCCGGGCTACGAAAACGGGTAACCCGGATGCCAATCCGGGGCCGCATCGCGCCTACCTCACGACCAGCACGGGCACCTTGCTGTGCGTCAGCACCTTCTGCGTCTCGCTCCCCAGCAGCAGCGCACTGACCCCGCGCCGCCCGTGCGAGGCCATCACGATCAGGTCGCACTCCTGGCGGCGTGCGTGCTCGATGATGGCTTCCCACGGATGCAGCGCCTCCAGCGTGTGCGCTTCGCAGGGCACGCCCATCGCCACGCAGTCGTCGCGCACCGCCTTCACCCGCGTCGACGCGATGCGCTCCTGCGCGTCGAAGAACTCCTGCGGCGGCGTCGGCTGCATCTCCGAGATCGCGCTGTACGGGAAAGGCTCCTTCACGCTCACGGTGTAGACCCGCGCGTTGACCGACTTCGCCAGCGCGATGGCCGTGTCGGTCGCCTTCTTCGTGATGTCCGAACCGTCGGTCGGTACCAGGATGCGATGGAACATGGTCATCTCCTTGGAGTGGAAACACCCGTAGGACCTGCGGGCCCCGCCAGTGTTCCCCCGAAGGTAGACCCGCGATTGACGGGGGTCAAACCCCGGTCACGCGCGGGGGGATTTCTCCATCGGCCGGCTGCTGTCGGATGACCATTCGCTCCACGAGCCCGGGTACAGCGCCGCGCCGCCCAGGCCGGCCACTTCCATCGCCAAGAGGTTGTGGCAGGCGGTGACGCCCGAGCCGCACTGGTTGACGACCTCGGCCGGCGCGCGGCCGCCCAGCGCGGCCAGGAACTCGCTGCGCAGCTGCCCGGCCGGCTTGAACCGGCCATCGGCCTGCAGGTTGTCCTTGAAGAACCGGTTCGCCGCGCCGGGGATGTGGCCGGCCACCGCGTCGATGGGTTCGACGTCGCCGCGGTAGCGCTCGGGCGCGCGGGCATCGATCACCAGCACCTCGCCCAGGCGCCGCTGCAACTGGGCCGCATCCAGCGTCGGCAATTGCGGTGCCAGTGTCGGATAGGTGCCCGCAGCCACCGGGACCGGCACATCCTGCGACAGCGCGCCGCCGGCCGCCTGCCACGCTGCCAGGCCGCCATCGAGCACGCGCACCGTGCGGTGTCCCATCCACAGCAGCACCCACCACGCGCGCACCGCGTACATCGCGGCCTGCCGGTCGTACACCACCACCTCGCGGCCCGGCGCGATGCCGATGCGGCCCATCCAGCGCGCGTAGTCGTCGCGTCCGGCCAGCGGGTGGCGCCCGTTGCTGCCGGTCTTCGGGCCCGACAGGTCCTCGTTCAGGTTCACGTACAGCGCGCCGGGCAGGTGGCCTTCGCGCCAGCTGCGCTCGCCGGCGGCGGGGTCCGTCAGGTCGAAGCTGCAATCGAGCAGCAGCGGCGGCTGTGCGCCGGCCAGCGCGGCCTGCAGTTCGGTCGCGGAGATCAGGGGAGGGCGGATCGTCATCGAGGGGCCTTTCAGCTTTCGGGCAGCACGGAAATGTCGCGTTGCGGCGGCGATTCCTGGCGCAGGCGCGTCGCGGCCAGACCGGCGCCGACGATCAGCACCATGCCGGCCAGCGCCATCCAGGTGACCGCGTCATGGAAGACCAGCACGCCGTACGCGAACGAGAACGCGATGCCCAGGTACTGCAGGCTCGCGTTGACCAGGGTCTTGCCGGTGCTGTAGGCGCGCGTCATCAGCAGCTGCGCGGTCGTGGCCAGCAGCCCCACCGCCAGCAGCAGCAGCGCGCCGATCCAGGTGTGCGCATGCATGCCGGTCCACAGCATGCTCAGGGCGCCGGCGATCACGCCGCCGAGCGAGAAGTAGAAGACGATGCGCGATTCGGGCTCGCCGGCCCGGCCGAGCGCCGACACCTGCAGGTACGCGGTGGCCGACACCACGCCCGACATCAGGCCGATCAGTCCGTGCCACAGCTGGTCGTCGGCGATCGTCGGCCGCAGGATCAGCCCCACGCCGATGAAGCCCGTCAGCACCGTCGCGATCAGCCGGCCGTCGACGCGGGCCGTGCCCAGCACCGCGGCGCCACCGATCAGGAACAGCGTCATCCACACCGACGACATGTAGTTCAGCGTCATCGAGGTGGCCAGCGGCAGGTTGCCGATCGAGTAGAACCACAGGCACAGCGCCGACACGCCGGTCAGGCTGCGCCAGAAGTGCATCGATGGCACCTTGGTGCGCAGCGTGCCGCCGCGCCAGCGCGTCACCAGCGCCAGCAGCAGCGTGCCGGTCAGGCCGCGGTAGAACACGATCTCGCCGGCCGGGTAGTAGGCGGATGCGAGCTTCACGCACACCCCCATGCTGGCAAACAGGAACGACGCGAGGATCATCAACACGGGGGCGGAGCGCATCGGTCGATTCTCGCCCAGCGCTGCGCCCGGCCGCCGGCGCAGGGCTTCAGGCCCGCAGCTTCATCGCCTTGCGGTACCACGCATGGAACTGCTCCATGCCGTCTTCCATCGGCGTCTGGTACGGGCCGACCTCGTTGTCGCCGCGCTCGTGCAGCGCGCGCCGGCCGGCGTCCATGCGCAGCGCGATCTCGTCGTCCTCGACGCAGGTTTCCAGGTAGGCCGCCTGGTTGGCCTCGACGAACTCGCGCTCGAAGGCGGTGATCTCTTCCGGGTAGAAGAACTCGACCACGTTCAGCGTCTTCTGCGGCCCCTTCGGGTACAGCGTCGACACCACCAGCACGTGTGGATACCACTCGACCATCACGTTCGGGTAATAGGTGAGCCAGACCGCGCCGTGGCGCGGCACCGGGTTGTCGAAGCGGCCGGTGCGGTAGCCGAGCACCGCGTCGTGCCACTTGCGGTAGGCGGCCGAGCCGGCCTTGGCCAGCGCGTTCTTCGGCCCGACCGTCTGCACCGAGTGGTGGCGGCCGAACTCCCAGGCCAGGTCGTCGCAGCTGACGAACTGGCTCAGCCCCGGGTGGAACGGGCCGACGTGGTAGTCCTCCAGGTAGACCTCGATGAAGGTCTTCCAGTTGTAGTCGCACTCGTGCATGTGCACGCGGTCGAGCACGTAGCCGCTGAAATCCAGGTCGGCGCGCGGGCCGAGGCCGGCCAGGTCGGCGGCCACGTCGCGGCCGTTGTCCTCGAAGATCAGGCCGTTCCAGGTCTGCGTCTTGTAGCGGTTCAGGTGCAGGCAGGGGTCGGCCGGGAAGTGCGGCGCACCGATCAGCTGGCCCTTCAGGTCGTAGGTCCAGCGGTGCAGCGGGCACACGATGTGGCTGCCGGTGTTGCCGCGCCCGCGCAGCATCACCGCCTGGCGGTGCCGGCAGACGTTGGAGACGAGTTCGATCCCCTGCGCGGTGCGCACCAGCGCGCGGCCTTCGCCCTCCTGCGGCAGGGCGTAGTGGTCGCCCGGCTCGGGCACGGCCAGTTCGTGCCCCAGGTAGCGGGGCCCGTGCTGGAAGATGAGCTCCATCTCGCGGCGATGGAGGTCGTCGTCGAAGTACGCGGAGACGGGGAGTTGGGTGTGATAGCGCTCGAGAGCTGGAAGGGCGAGGCTCAGGTCGGACATGATCCCGAGGGTCTCCTATAACCGATGTGAACGTGCCACCACGGGGCGCTGCCGGGGGTGGGAGGTCTCGCTGCGCACGGCGCGTTGGAACCAGCGAGGGCGGGATTGTAGCTGCCGGCCCACGGCTTTCCCTCTTTGGGGGGATGAGTCCACCTTGCGGCGGCTGCGCAACGGTTCGCCGCATGCCGGCTGACTACAATCTTCGCTTTTGTGTCCCGACATGCCAAAGACCTCTGCCACCCCAGCGTCACCCGACGCGCCAGCCAGCTACGAGGACGCGCTTTCCGAGCTGGAACGCCTGGTGGTGGCCATGGAAGGCGGGCAGCTCCCRCTGGAGAAGCTGCTCGAAAGCTACAAACGGGGAGCCGATCTGCTCAATTACTGCCGTGAACGCCTCAGCGCCGTCGAGCGCCAGGTGCAGGTGCTCGAAGAAGGCCAGCTGAAGCCGTGGTCAGGGGGATCCGCTTGATGGATTTCGATGGATGGGCCCGCGCCGAGCTGGAAGCGGTGGAATCCGCGCTGTCCGGCTGGGTGCCGGCCGGGGCACCGGCTGGCCTCGGCCAGGCGATGCGCTACGGCGTGCTCGATGGCGGCAAGCGGCTGCGGCCGCTGCTGGTGCTGGCGGCCGCCCAGGCGGTCGACGGCCAGCGCGAGGCGGCCTTGCGCGCCGCCTGCGCGGTCGAACTGATCCACGCCTACTCGCTGATCCACGACGACATGCCGTGCATGGACAACGACGTGCTGCGCCGCGGCAAGCCGACGGTGCACGTGCAGTTCGGCGAGGCACAGGCGATGCTGGCCGGCGACGCGATGCAGGCCCTGGCCTTCGAGGTGCTGACGCCCGACAGCGGTGTCTCGCCGGCGCTGCAGGCCCGCTTGTGCTCGCTGCTGGCGCGCTCGGCCGGCCATGCCGGGATGGCCGGCGGCCAGGCGATCGACCTGGCCAGCATCGGCGCGCAGCTCGACGAACACACGCTGCGCGACATGCACCACCGCAAGACCGGGGCGCTGCTGCAGGCCAGCGTGCTGATGGGTGCCGCCTGCGGAACGACGAATCCGATGGCCTGGCAGGCGCTGGCGGAGTATGGTGATGCCCTGGGGCTGGCTTTCCAGGTGGTCGACGACATCCTCGACGTCACGCAGGCGTCCGAAACCCTGGGCAAGACGGCCGGCAAGGACATGGACAACAACAAGCCGACCTATGTCAGCGTGCTCGGCCTGGAGCCCGCGCGCCGCCATGCCGCGCAGCTGCGCGACCAGGCGCATGCCGCGCTCGGCCGCAGCGGCCTTTCGAGTTCCGGCCTGCTCAGCATGCTGGCCGACAAAGTGGTGGAACGAGATTCCTGAACCGCGATGAACCACACCCTGTTGCACACCATCCAGAGCCCGGCCGACATCCGGCGGCTGTCGCGCATCGAGCTGAAGCAGCTGTCCGGCGAGCTGCGCGACTTCCTGCTGCACAGCGTCGCCGAGACCGGCGGCCACCTGTCGTCCAACCTCGGCACGGTGGAGCTGACGGTGGCGCTGCACCACGTGTTCAACACGCCGCACGACCGCCTGGTGTGGGACGTGGGCCACCAGACCTACCCGCACAAGATCCTCACCGGCCGGCGCGAGCGCATGCCCACGCTGCGCCAGCTGGGCGGGCTGTCGGGCTTCCCGCGCCGCGACGAGAGCGAGTACGACACCTTCGGCACGGCGCACTCGTCGACCTCGATCTCGGCCGCGCTCGGCATGGCGATGGCCGCCAAGCTGAAGGGCGAGGAACGCCGCTCGGTCGCGATCATCGGCGACGGCGCGATGACGGCCGGCATGGCCTTCGAGGCGCTGAACAACGGCGGCGTGGCCGGCGCCAACGTGCTGGTGGTGCTGAACGACAACGACATGTCGATCTCGCCGCCGGTGGGTGCGCTCAACCGCTACCTGGCGCGGCTGATGAGCGGCAAGTTCTACGCCGCCGCGCGCGAGGGTGCCAAGCAGGTGCTGAAGAACGCGCCGCCGCTGTTCGAGCTGGCGCGCCGCTTCGAGGAGCATGCCAAGGGCATGGTCGTGCCGGGCACGATCTTCGAGGAGTTCGGCTTCACCTACGTCGGCCCGATCGACGGCCACGACCTCGATTCGCTGATCCCGACGCTCGAGAACCTGCGCGACCGCCCGGGCCCGCAGTTCCTGCACGTGGTCACGAAGAAAGGCTACGGCTACAAGCTGGCCGAGGCCGACCCGGTCAAGTACCACTCGGCCTCGGGCAAGTTCGACCCGGCCGAGGGTTTCCCGAAGGCCAAGCCCAGCAAGCCGACCTTCACCCACGTCTTCGGCCAGTGGCTGTGCGACATGGCCGAGAAGGACAAGCGCCTGATCGGCATCACGCCGGCGATGCGCGAAGGCTCGGGCATGGTCGAGTTCGAGAAGCGCTTCCCCGAGCGCTACCACGACGTTGGCATCGCCGAGCAGCACGCGGTGACCTTTGCCGCGGGCCTCGCCTGCGAAGGCCTGAAGCCGGTGGTGGCGATCTATTCGACCTTCCTGCAGCGTGCCTACGACCAGTTGGTGCACGACGTCGCGATCCAGAACCTGCCGGTGGTGTTCGCGCTCGACCGCGCCGGCCTGGTGGGCGGCGACGGCGCGACGCACGCCGGGGCGTACGACATCGCTTTCCTGCGCTGCATCCCGAACATGAGCGTGCTGGCCCCGGCCGACGAGCGCGAATGCCGCCAGTTGCTGACGACTGCGTTCGAGCAGGACCACCCGGTGGCGGTGCGCTACCCGCGCGGCGCCGGTGCCGGCGTCGCGATCGAGCCCGGGCTGGATTCGCTGCCCTGGGGCCAGGGCGAGGTGCGGCGCCGCGGCGAGCGCATCGCGATCCTCGCCTTCGGCACGCTGCTGTACCCGGCGCTGGCCGCCGGCGAGGCGCTGGGCGCGACGGTGGCCAACATGCGCTTCGTCAAGCCGCTGGATGTCGCGTTGGTGACAGAACTCGCGCGCACGCACGATGCCATCGTCACGGTCGAGGAAGGCTGCGTGCAGGGCGGGGCCGGCAGCGCCGTGCTCGAGGCCTTGCAGGCTGAGCGCATCGAGATCCCGGTGCTGCAGCTGGGGCTGCCGGACGTGTTCGTCGAGCATGGCGACCCGGCCAAGCTGCTGGCGGCCTGCGGGCTGGATGCGGCGGGGATCGAACAATCGGTGCTGAAGCGCTTCGGCGCGCGGCCGGCGCTGGTGCGGCCCTTGCCGGCCGCGCATCGCTGATCGCATTTGAACGGCGTCTTCAAGCCCTTTTGCGCATGGGGCGGTGCGATTGCTGTCATCCTTCGCACCGTTGACAGATAGAAGCCGACATGAATCACATGACCAACCTGAAAGACGCGCTGCACATCCCGGATACACAGAGCGAGCGCGATGAGCGCCACCTGGCGATCCAGCGCGTGGGCGTGAAGGACGTCCGCTATCCGCTGCAGCTGCGCCTGGGCAAGACCGTGCAGCCGACCATCGGCCAGTGGGAACTGGACGTGGCCCTGCCGGCCGAGCAGAAGGGCACGCACATGTCGCGCTTCGTCGCGTGGCTGGACGCGCTGAACGAGCCGCTGGATGCCGACGGGCTGAAGCTGCGCTTTGCCGAGATGCTCGAGAAGCTGCACGCGACGCAGGGGCGCATCGAGGTGCGCTTTCCGTTCTTCATCCGCAAGCGTGCGCCGGTGTCGGGCGTCGAGAGCCTGCTCGACTACCAGGGCAGCTGGATCGCCGAGATGCAGGGCGGCAAGCCGGTGGTGTGGTCGCAGGTGCTGGTGMCGGTGAAGTCGCTGTGCCCGTGCTCGAAGGAGATCTCCGACTACGGTGCGCACAACCAGCGCTCGCACGTGACGATCCGTGCCGAGCTGCTGCAGGACGTGCCCTGGGGCGAGCTGGTGCGCTTCGCCGAGGACGCGGCGTCGAGCGAGATCTGGCCGATGCTCAAGCGCGCCGACGAGAAGTGGGTCACCGAGCGGGCCTACGAGAACCCGAAGTTCGTCGAGGACCTGGTGCGCGACGTGGCGCTGGGGCTGAATGCCGACAAGCGGATCGGGCGCTACACCGTCGATGTCGAAAACTTCGAGTCGATCCACAACCACAGCGCTTTCGCACGCATCGAACGCGCATGAATTTCGCAAGCGAAGCGAGCGAGCCATCCAGCCACGCCCGAGGATCCGGCTTTGCCGGGCCGATGGGTGGCGCCCCTCGGGGGCAGGAGCGAAGCGACTGGGGGGCCATATGAACTGGCCTTACGAATTACAAATCGGCGTGCGCTACACGCGCGCCGGTCGCACCGGCCGTCGCAACGGCTTCATCTCCTTCATCTCCGGCGTCTCGATGCTCGGCATCGCGCTCGGCGTGGCCGCGCTGATCATCGTGCTGTCGGTGATGAACGGCTTCCAGAAGGAAGTGCGCGACCGCATGCTGTCGGTCGTCGCCCACGTCGAGGTGGCCGACGGCCAGGGCCAGGCGCTGCCCGACTGGCACCTCACCGCCAGGCAGGCGCGCGAGAACCCGCAGGTGATCGGCGCGGCGCCCTTCATCGCGGCGCAGGCGCTGGTGGCGCGCGGCGACGACATGCGCGGCGCCATCATCCGCGGCATCTCGCCGAACGACGAGGCCACCGTCACCGACCTGGCGGCCCAGATCAAGGACAGCACGCTGTCGAAGCTCGTCCCCGGCGAATGGGGCATCGTGCTCGGCATCGAGCTGGCGCGCTCGCTGGGCGTGCACGAGGGCGACAAGATCACCATCGTCGCGCCGGGCGGGCAGGTCACGCCAGCCGGCGTGGTGCCGCGGCTCAAGCAGATGACGGTGGTCGGCACCTTCAATGCCGGCCACTACGAGTACGACAGCGGCCTGGCGATGATCCACATCGACGACGCCGCCAAGCTGTTCCGCACCGAGGGCCCGACCGGCGTGCAGCTGCGCCTGAAAGACCTGTTCCAGGCGCGCGACGTGGCCGAGCAGCTGTCGCAGGCCTTCGGCCCGCAGTTCATGGTCAGCGACTGGACGCGCACCAACCGCAACTGGTTCTCGGCGGTGCAGCTGGAGAAGCGCCTGATGTTCATCATCCTGACGCTGATCGTCGCGGTGGCGGCGTTCAACCTGGTGTCGACGCTGGTGATGACGGTCACCGACAAGCAGGCCGACATCGCGATCCTGCGCACGCTGGGCGCGAGCCCGCGCTCGATCATGGGCGTGTTCATGGTGCAGGGGGCGGCGTCCGGCATCATCGGTACGCTGTCGGGCGTGCTGTTCGGGCTGCTCATCGCCGTCAACATCGACGTCATCGTGCCGTTCATCGAGCACCTGCTGCGCACCAGCTTCCTGCCGTCCAGCATCTACCTGATCAGCCGCATGCCGAGCGATCCGCAGGCGGCCGACATCGTGCCGATCACGCTGATCTCGCTGCTGCTGTCGTTCGTGGCGACGCTGTACCCGAGCTGGCGTGCGAGCCGCGTGCAACCTGCCGAGGCGCTGCGCTATGAGTGAAGTCGTGATCGATGCGCAGGCGCTGCACAAGCGCTTCAGCGAAGGCGGGCTCGACGTGCACGTGCTGCAGGGCGTGGCGCTGCGCGTTCAGGCCGGCGAGACGGTGGCGGTGGTGGGGGCCTCGGGCTCAGGCAAGAGCACGCTGCTGCACCTGATGGGCGGCCTCGAGGCGCCGACCAGCGGCGCGGTCCAGCTGAAGGGGCGCGATTTCTCGCACATGGATGCGGCGGCGCAGGGCGAGTGGCGCAACCGGCACCTCGGCTTCGTCTACCAGTTCCACCACCTGCTGCCGGAGTTCACCGCGCTCGACAACGTGGCGATGCCGCTGCGCATCCGGCGCCTGCCCAAGCCCGAGGCGCGCGAGCGCGCGCGCGAGGTGCTGGCGCAGGTGGGGCTGGCCGAGCGGGTGGAGCACCGGCCGTCGCAGCTGTCGGGCGGCGAGCGCCAGCGGGTGGCGATCGCGCGGGCGCTGGCGGGGCAACCCGCCTGCGTGCTGGCCGACGAGCCGACCGGCAACCTCGATCGCGAGACGGCCGACGGCGTGTTCATGCTGATGCTGGACCTGGCGCAGAAGCAGGGCACGGCCTTCGTGATGGTGACGCACGACGAGGGGCTCGCCAAACGCTGTCACCGCGTGCTGCGGTTGAAGCAGGGGCGGTTGGTCGACTGAGTTGATCCGTGCGTCGAGGGGGCTCATTGGCGCGGGAGCGCAAGCCTCGGCGGAGCAGACACATGGACGCAGCTCTCGCCGGAACGGAATTCCGGGTTTCACCACAAATCGTCGGCTCGCTTGTCTCCGTTGCGCCCCTCGGGCAGCTTCGGTCCAGGCGTGTGTCGTTGCCAAACCTCAGGAAACTCGCATGTCCAATGTCAATCCCGGTTCCCCCGTCGCTCGCCCAAGCGACTTGTCGACAACGGCTCAGCCCCAGGGCCAAGCTTCGCGGATTTCACAGGCAGTGCGACATCTCCGCGAGACCGCCAGGCGAGGCACCCTCCTGGCTTCGGGCTTGGTCGTGGTCGGCGGCTCGCTCTATGGCTTGTACGCGTCGCTGGATGCGCTGGAACAAGATGTGGAGTCCAACGCTAAGGGTGTGGGCTTGTTCGTTGGCACGAGCGTGAGCATCTTTGGCGTGCTCGTGGGTGGAGCAATGAGCAAGATGGGGCTGGAGGACTGCTGTAGTGGCAGCGACAACGACGGCATGCCGCCCGAGCCCACTCAGCAGGTCTGATGTACAGCCGGCAAGCGCACTCAGCTCTTCGACGGCAACTGCAACATGCCCGCGTAGATCCCCGGTGACGAACCTTCGATCACCACCGCCCCGACCGACTTCTCGTAGAACGCCTTCGGCCCGGCGCTGCCGATGACCGCGTACGCATAGCCCAGCTCGCGCTGGGCGTGCAGCGCCGCCAGCAGCAAGGCCTTGCCGATGCCCTGGCCCTGCACCGCGTCGAGCACACCCTCGGGGCCGAAGAAGTTCCTGCAGGTCGCGTCGTGGCATGCGAAACCGAGGATCTGCTGCTCGCGGACCGCAATGAAGCAGGCCACCGGCAGGCGGCCGATCGCGACGTCGATCTCGGCCACCCAACCCGGGAAGTGCTCTGCCGCCCAGGCCAGGATGCGAGGTTTCTCGGGGCTGAGCGCACGCCGGATCGTGACGCCGTGCCGGCGGGTGACGGCCAGCGCATCTTCCAGCGGTGGCAGCTTGTACAGCGTGACGAGCATGTCGGACATGCCCCTGATCTTATGCGACGGCCCATGGCGTTTCGACCCAGGGGCTCGACCTGCACACCGACTTGGCATTGCGGGTCGATGAACTGGAGGACCGCACCACTGAACCCGTGCAGTCTGACGACGCCTGCCGAGATCTGAAAATCTACTTCGTGTTCGTCACGATCGTCACCCGCCGGTTCTCCGGCGCCGCCGGCACCGCGCGGTTCAGCAGGTCCTTGTCGCCCTTGCCCTCGGCCTTCAGGCGGTCGGCGGCGATGCCGTGCGCGCTCACCAGGTACTCGCGCACGCTCTCGGCGCGCTGCTGCGACAGCACCAGGTTGGCCTCGGCCGAGCCGCGCGGGTCGGCGTGGCCTTCGACGTTGAAGCTGTAGTCGGCCAGCCGGTCGTTCTTCAGCGCCGCCGCCACCACGTCCAGCTGCTGCCTGGCCGATTCGCTCAGGTCCGCCGAGTTGGTCACGAAGGTGATCAGCAGCGAGGCGCTCGCCTTGCGCTCCGGCGCCGACACGCCGGCCCCGTCGCGGCTGACCTTCAGGCTGCGCGTGAGCACCGGCTCGGGCGGCGGCGTCAGCGCATCCAGCAGGTTGGCTTCGGTCACCTTGTTGCCCTTCAGCACCCGGGTGTCGCCGATGTCCTGTGCCCACAGCGGGGCGACAAGCAGGGCCGTGAGCACGAAGCCAGCGATGCGGCGCAGCGAAGAAGTCGAGTTGTCCATCAGGGACCTCCGGAGGGGCTCTGCAAAGAGAGATGAAGGCGATGATCGCCCGCGGCGGTCATCGCGTGAAGCGACCAAGGTCACGCATTTTCAGGGGGAGCCGTCGCCTTCCCACAGCCCCGACATGCGGGTGGTCTCGGCCGGGTCGCCGACCCACACCGCAATCGCGCTGTAGTTGTCCTGGCGCGGCCGGTCGGCCTCGCGGATCAGCGCGCCCATGCGGTCCAGCCAGTCGTCCGGCGACTCGGCCGCGGCAAACGCGGCCTCGATCGTGCGCTTGGTGAACAGGTCCCACCAGCCGTCCGAGCACAGCAGGAAGGCATCGCCATCCTCGATCGGCATGTGGGCTTCCAGCGTGGACGGCTCGATCGCGCCTTCGGTGCCCATCGCGCTGAGCAGCTGGTTCTTGTGCGGGTGGTCGATCGCCTCCTCGGGCGTCAGGTAGCCGGCGTCGACCATGCGCTGCACCACGCTGTCGTCGCGCGTCACGTGGCACACCCGGCCGTGGCGCAGCATGTACAGGCGCGAATCGCCGACGTGCGTCCACAGCGCCTCCTCGCGGCGCATGTCGATCCACAGCGCCACCACGGTCGCGTGCATGCGCTCGGCGCTGCGCTTGCCCTGCTGCTGCTCGTTGATCGCGGTGTGCGTGTCGCACACCAGCTGCGTCAGGTAGTCGGGCGTGGCCTGCGTCGCCGACTGCAGCCCGAGCGCCGTCATGCGCACCACCATGTCGGACGCGATGTTGCCGCCGCGGTGGCCGCCGGCGCCGTCGGACAGCACCGCATAGCAGAACGGCCCGCTGATGCCGTGGCGCAGGTCGTCCTCGTTGCGGCTGCGCCCACCCACCTCGCTGCGGGCGGCGATCTCGACTTGCAGCATGGCCATGCGTCCTGGGCGGCGGATCGGGATCAGGTGCCGGGATGGCGTTCGGCGTCGAGGCGGTCGAGCTGCTCTTCGTAGGCCTTGATGAAGGCCTTGCCGAACAGCTCGTGGAAATCCTCCTGCGCGTCGTCGTGGATGCGCTGGTAGTGCTGCAGGTACAGCTCCCACAGCTTGGCGCGCCGGTTCATCGGCAGCACGCTGTCGAGCATGCTGTGGCCCGAGAGCTTGCCCTCGAGCTGCGACGGCTCGAAGCGCTGCAGCACGCCGCCCAGCGCCGCGCGCATGCCGGCCATCGTGCCGATCGCATGGCCGAGCAGGTCGTCCATCGCGTCGTGCACCGCCGCCGGGCCGACCATGAAGCCGCGCATCGGCGGCTGCAGCAGCTGTTCGATGGCCGCGCCGGCATCGGGCGAGAACTTCAGCGGGTTGTTGTTGCGCGCCTGGATGGTGGTGACGTCGGCGCGCAACTCCTGCTTCGCGGCGGCGCGCACCGCCACCAGCTTCAGCGTGCCGTCGACCGAATGCCGCAGCACCTCGCCGATCACGCGCATCAGCGCCGGGTTCAGCCCCTGCGGCGGCTGCAGGCCGATGCCGGCGCCTTCGCAGAAAGCCGCCCACAGCGCGGCGGCCGAGGTGTCGCCGGCGGCATGGGCCGGCGCGGCAGCCACCGGCGCGGCGGCCACCGGC